>JAEYWW010000007.1 GCA_023428805.1 Armatimonadota bacterium
GGACAAAGCTGTGTTGAAGCTGACGATCTTGTTCTTGAGCTCTTTGTAGAGGTTCTGCTGATTCTGGAGCTTGGCCTGTTGGGTGGCGATCCGATTGGTGGACTGCCCTTCGATCTGGATGAGACGCGAAATGATGGACTCAATGTCCAATCCGCTGCTCAATCCCGAGAACGTGATGCCATTGCTCATGTCTGCGGCTCCTAAAGAATCCCGAGAAGCTCCCTCGCTTTTTCAACATCGTGCAGGATGTTGGCCTTGATGAACTCGTAATCTTCGGGCGACAACTGAGCCCAATCCGCTGCCTGTGAGCTGATCGGAAGCGGCTTTGCGGCCAGTTCTGAGTCATCAATTTCCGAGGAGAGCACGTCGGCAATGTGAACGCAATACTCATGGAACGGCGTGCCCTGGCTGAAGTCTCCGTCGTGATTGCGGATCATCGTGACCAGTTCTTCGGGGAAATTCCAACGTTCGGCAAGGGCTGCTCCAAGCTCGGCATGAGAGGTGCCCAAAACCCGTTCTTCGACCATGCGAAGCGGCAGTTCGCTGACAGCGGATTCACGGATGACCTGCTGATAAGGAAGATTGAAAAGCGTGATGAGGAAGAGGCGTCCGATGTCGTGCAGGAGGCCCCCAATAAAGATCGAATCCTGCTCCTTCTTTGGAAGCCCACGACGGCGGGCAACTTCCTGTGCACACGAACCAGCGGCGAAGCTCTGTGCCCAGAACGCCTTCTGGTATTCCATGATGCGTGGATTGGTGGAGCTGAGCGCGGAGAGAACTCCGAGGCTCATGGCCAGGTTGCGCACTTGATGCAGGCCGAGGATGACGATGGCTTGACCAACCGTGTTGACCTGTCGGGGAAGACCGAAGTATGCGGAGTTGACGACTTTGAGAATCTTGGTGGCAATCGCCGCGTCCTTGCTGATGAGAGCTTCAATCTCAGCGGTTGTGACTTCGTCTCGATCCGCAGCCTGGATCACCTGGATCACAATTCCAGGAATCGCGGGGAGATCGACCATCGCCTTTTCGATGTATCTCCGCAGCAAAAAATTTTCCGACTTGAGCGCCATCTTGTGCCTCTGACTCTTCCCTGCATCTCGCGGCATTGCCGCTCAATGTTCTTTACTATCATTGGCGCGCAGCAATCGCCGCCTCAGAGGTCCGGGTCTGACATTTTCGAATTCTTCATCATAAATACTGTGAGCCAGATTCGCCTGATCGCCTTCGACTTGGATGGAACGCTCCTCAACCGCCAGAGGGAATTGAGTGAACGGAACAAGCGGGCGCTTCAGAAAGCTCAGGACGAGGGGATTGTTGTCTGCCTTGCAAGCGGGCGCGCGATCGCCACGATTCTTCCTTTTGCTGACCTCGCGGGTGTCCACGGCCCCGTCGTGAGCTGCAATGGGGCGTATGTTGTTGACTCCGCGCGTCAGGAAGTTTTTCACCAAGGCGTGCCATCTCATGCCTTGAAAACAATCCTTGATTTTGCCGAGAGGTCGCAGGTTCACACAAACCTCTACATTCGCTCTTCGGTCTATTTCAGCGGACAAGATGATTTCGGTGACGAGTATGTGCGAAGGACCAGGTTTCTCAAGCCCGAGATTTCAAGCTATGCCGGGCTCCGAGGCATGGAGGCCACCAAGATGCTCTTCATGGATGACCCTGATCGGATCGAAGCGCACACCACATTCATGCGTGAGAATTTGACGGAGAATGATGCCGTCATCGCCATCAGCGAGCGCGATTACGTTGAGTTTCTGCCTCCGGGAGTCACCAAGGGACGAGGATTGCAGGAGGCAGCGAAATCTCTCGGCCTCGAAAGAAATCAGGTGGCGGCCATCGGCGACTATTGGAATGATTTGGAGATGATCGAATGGGCGGGTTTCTCCGGCGCAGTCAGCAACGCGGTGGAGGGAGTCCGCTCGGCGGCAGACAATATTTATCCCGACCATGATGAGGATGGGGCGGCGGCATTTGTCGATGCCGTTCTCGCCGAAAACCGGGACTTTGCCCTTCGTTGAATCTCCGCGGCACTTTCGAGCGTCAAAATGGGTGTTGATCAAAGGAGCGTGTGGAAAACTCGCGCGTTTGACAGTACAATAGAACTCTCACTCCATGGATGGAGTCGAGTCAAGCAGGAGTTATAGAAGCCATGCAGGCACGGATGCGGCAAATGCGCGATCAACGCGCGGCACTTCTCGGCGATGATGTCGTCGCCTCAAGAAAGGCGACCATGTTGCGCGCTACGATCATCGTCGCATCCCTCGCACTTCTGGCTCTGGAGCCTGCCTTCGCGCAAACCTGGATTGACGAATACCAGAAGGGCCTTGACTCCGCGAAAGCGGGCGACTGGATGATGGCCCGTGATCGATTCCAGAAATCGGTTGGATTCCGAGGCAAAGACTCCAACGTCCCCAGCGAACTGCCCGGCGGGAGCGGGCGCAATCGCACGATCTGGCGCGGCGGATCACCCTATTCCCCAAATTTTGCCGCCGCCTACTCCGCCTACCGCATTGGACTGGAGACGGCCGACAACGGAGAGCGAACCAAGACGCTCCTTCTCTCCGCGAGGGAATTGGAAGCCCTTTTGAAGGAAGGACAGCACAGCATTGAAGCGTATTACACTCTCGGCCAGGTCTATAACCTCCTTCGCGATCCAGACATGGTTGAAGATGTCGAAAAGCGCCAGATGGAGAATGGCCGCATTGGGTGGCGTGTCGACAACGAATTTATGAGCCCTGCGGAGCTGACTGCAGTCACTTCCCTGCGCAATCAGCTTGTTGCGGTCAAGATTGAAGACCCGGACAAGCAAACTGTGGAGG
>JAEYWW010000008.1 GCA_023428805.1 Armatimonadota bacterium
CGGTTCGGTGACGGTGGTGACCGAGCGCAAAACGGTCAAACTCGACGCAGAAGGAAAGGCGACTCTCCAATTCACTCCCGACCGCGACGGCAGCTACACGCTCAAAGCCTACGCAATGGACGGGCGGACCCGCGTCGCAACCGAATCCTGGATTTGGGTGGGATCGGGCGCGGGCGACTCCGCTCCGGCTCCCTCACTTCAATTGGTTCTCAACAAGAAGAAATATGCCGGCAACGAGTCGGCCAAGGCTCTGATCCGCACCAACAAGCCGGGCGGCAAGGCTCTTGTCACCATCGAAAGCGATGGTGTCAAACGGGCGCGGGTTGTGGAGCTTAAAACCGAAGGCACGACCGTGACCCTCGACAACTTGGCTGAGTACGCGCCCGGAGCGGAAGTGGCGGTCGCCTACATCCGCGAAAAGAGCTTCGCCACGGCGACGGCGCGCCTGCGGGTTGACTACACGACTCAGAAACTCAATGTCTCGGTAACCCCCGACCGAGAGGAAGCCAAGCCGGGCGAGGATGTGGTCTACACAATCCAAGCCAATGACGACTCGGGCAAGCCCGTGCAGGCCGAAGTCGCAGTCGGCGTGGTGGACGAGGGAATCTATCAGATTCTGGAGGACACCAGCGACCCGTTGCGCGAGTTCTACAGCTTCGGGTGGAACCAGGTGAATACGAGCTACAGCTTCCCGGACCTCTATCTGGACGGGGAAGACAAGGCCACACCCAACGTCCAGGTCCGCAAGGTCTTCAAGGACACCGCGTATTGGAACCCGACCGTGGTCACCGGTGCTGACGGAAGCGCGAACGTGACGGTCAAGATGCCTGACAACCTGACTTCCTGGCGCACAACCGCGACGGCGGTGACCGGCGACAGCAAGTTCGGCAAGCAGAAGTGCAGTGTGATCGTCAAGAAGGACTTGATGGCGCGGCTCAGTCCGCCTGAATTCCTTGTCCAGGGCGACACGCAGGAAGTCTCCGGTCTTGTGACCAACACAACAGACCGCGAGCAGGTTGTCGAGGCCAAATTGGTTGGCGTCGGAATTCAAGTTGCAGGTGAAGCTTCTCGCCGGATCACGATTCCTGCCCGCGGAGCGCAATCGGTGAGTTGGACTCTGACGGCTGGCAATCCAATGACCGCCAAGCTGGAGTTCACCGCCCTCGCAGGCTCAGGCTTGAACGATGGGCTGCAGCAGTCCTTCCCGATCAAGCCAATGGGACGGCGCCAGATCACGGGATATGCGGCGGCTGACACCAACGGCTCAAATTTTGACCTGCAGCTTGATCCCAAGTCGGTGACGGGCGAACTGACCGTTTCTGTTGAGCCCTCTCTGGCTTCCACGATGCTCACGTCCATTCAGGAGTTGATTGAATACCCCTATGGCTGCACGGAACAGACCATGAGCAAATTCATGCCTGCGGTCGCGGCGAAGGGTCTTCTTGAGCGAGTCGGGGCGATGCCGGACAACCTCCGCGAGAAGCTCCCGGCGGTCACCAAGGAAGGTCTTCGCCGCATCCGGCGATTCCAGCACTACGAAGGCGGCTGGGGCTGGTGGGAAGGCAACGAGCCCGATGAGCGCATGACGGCGGTCGTGATGGAAGGACTGCACGAGGCCCGCAAGGCGGGCGTCGAAGTCGATCCGACGATGATCGATCGCGGACTTCGCTGGAGCATCGAAGCTCTCAAGAAAGTCCCCGACACGATCACCGCGCCCGATCAGAAGGAAGCATGGTCTATCCAATGGCGAGTCGAGGAAGTGAGCCAGCTCGCTTATTCGGCATCGCTTTATGGACCTGATCCGCAGGTGATCCGCATCAATCGCGCGCTGATGCGCGACGAGCTGATGAAGGCGATGAGTGCGGCGGAACTGGCCCGGCTCGCGCTGGCTTGGAAGAACATTGCGGAGCAGTCGTCGGGGACTCAGAAAGATGAGGCTTGGGCCAATGGACGGAGGGCTTATGAAGCTCTTCTGAATCTGCCGCGTGAAGCCGAAGTCTACGCCGATGCCTGGTGGGGCGAGGACAATCCCCGCGCCCTTCAGGCCATTGTCGCCTACGAATCGGACCAGAGCAAGGCGTCCAATTTCGCGATCCGGCTTCTGCCACGACGCAAGTCGGGAGGCTGGAGCAGTACCCGCACGGCTTCGATCTACGTCCTGGCGATCAACGACCACTTGGCGAAGATCGGCACCACGGCGATTTCGGGTGAGATTGATGTGCTGGTCAACGGCAAGTCGGTCGCCAAAGGATTGGCTTCGATGACCAATCAGAAGACGCTCAAAGCGGTGATTCCGATGGGCGAGCTTCAGCAGGGAGCGAACAATATTCAGGTCGTCACGCCGCAGGGGATGGCTCCGGTGGTGGTGGCTCGCATGGATCAGGTCATCGGGATGCCGGAGCTTCCGGCGGTCGAGGGCACGTCCCTGAAAATCAGCCGCGAATACGTTCGCATGGAATCGAAACGAGTTGAAGATGGATCGCTTCGCCTCGTGCCGTCCAGCAGTCCCGCGACGAGCTTCCGGACTGGCGAAGTTCTGCGGTGCCGCATCAAGATCGTCTCGACTCAGAGCGAGCAGTACGTGATGGTCGAAGACCCGATCCCGAGCGGATTCCGCATTGTCGAGGCCGATCAGCCGTTCTCCAGCTATGGCAGCTACGATTGGTGGTGGGATTCGACGGCCTTCTACAACGACCGGGCCGTCTTCTTCAAAACCGAATTGCCGAAGGGCGAGTCGATCATGGAGTACGCGGTTCGAGCCGAGGCGCCCGGAAAGTCGGTCGCGTTGCCGACATCGGTTTCTCCGATGTATCAACCGCAGATTTTCGCGTCGTCGGCGAGCATTCCCATCGAGGTTCAACGGTGAAGCTCGGCTGGCTGGCGGGTGGAGTTCTCGCGGTTGGACTGGGTTCGCTCGGGGCTCTGGGCGCGGCTTCGCCCTCGGAGCGAACCGTGGCAGAGTTCCGCACCTCGCTCGAGGGCCGCTCGGCCAATCAGCGGCACAACGCCTGGCTTGCGGCGAAGACGCTGAACGGCAAAGTCATCAACCCCGACGCAGAGTTTTCTTTCAATCAGACGTTTGGTGGCTGGACCCGCGATCGCGGCTACCGCCGGGCTCCGGTGAGCTACAACGGCACGTTGATCGACGCATGGGGTGGCGGAGTCTGCCAGACTAGCTCGACGCTCTACAACACGGCGCTGTTGGCGGGGCTGACCATTGATGAACGACACGCCCATCACTTTGCCCCGGGCTATGTCGCCCCTGGGCGGGATGCGGCGGTGGCGTATCCGAATATCGACCTTCGGTTCCGCAACCCGTATCCCAAGTCTTTGACCATCCACGCGAAGATTGAAGGTGATGCGATCGTAGTCCAGCTAAGGGGTCAGGTCAAACCCGGCAGTCTTCCCGCAATTCGGCAGAGGGTGGTCAACTATTCCGCTCCGATGGAAGTGACGGTCGGGCAGGGGAAGTATGGTCGGGTGCGGGCTCCGGGCAAGCCCGGGTGGAGCATCGAAACTTATCGGATTCAGCACGGTCGGACGGAGAGATTGTCGGTTGATACATACCCCTCAATGCCGCGCGTGGTCGAATACTCTGCACCGCATTGAGTGCTCGCGCGAAGTCGCCGATCATCACAATTCGCGCATCCAGTGCAGCGGGGGGTGAACTTTTGGCTCAAAATTCTGTATAACTTCTCATCATGCGCGTGACATCTTTCGGGTTGCGATGTCTTGTCGTCGCCGCCCTGGTCGCTTCCTCCGCTTTGACCTGGGCGCAGGCGATGACGAGTGAACAGAAGAAGACTGTTCTCGACGGAATGAACGAGACGATCACCAAGAGCGCCTTTGTGCCGGGTGTCGATTTCAGCAAGTGGCCGGAATTCCTCGGGAGGCACCAGGAAGCCATCGACAAGGCTGAAGACGTCAACCAATTTTCCGCGGCAGTCAACCGCGCGCTGCGTGAGTTCGGATTCAGCCACATTCGGCTTCTGACACCGCGTGCGAATACAAACCGCCGAACCACAACGCGCAAGGGCATCGGCATCACCGCGACGCCTGCGCAAGATGGCGGACTCCAAGTCCGCGCGATGGCCGAATCCGGCCCCGCGAAGGAAGCGGGACTCGAGATCGGCGACATCATTTTGACGGTCAACGGCGCCAAGGCCGAGAAGGCGGAGCAGCTTGAAGGTGAGTTGGGCGAGAAGCGGGCCTTGGAAATCAAGAAGGCCAATGGGGAAACAAAGAATCTTGAAGTTGAGATCAAGAATTTCTCTTCTGTCCGCAAGGAGACGCTGACTTGGGTGGATGAGGAGACAGCGGTGCTTCGCGTGTTCACTTTTGCCAACGGCTATGACCGCAACAACATCGAAGCCCTGGTGAAGGAGGCCAACGGAAAAGCGAAGAGGCTCATCATCGACCTGCGGAGCAACGGCGGCGGCGCGGTGGTGAACATGAACCATCTGATCAGCCTCATGATCCCGGCGAATACTGAGTACGGCACCTTTGTCAACCGCAAGATGGCGAACGACTGGCAGGCGGCCAACCCCGACGCCCAGATTGAAGTCGCCGCGATCGGCGCATGGGCTCCCAACAAATACAAGACTCGCCAGGTGAAGGATTTCAAGCCATTCGACGGCAAGATCGCCGTTCTGATCAATCGCGGCTCAGGAAGTGCGAGCGAAATCACCGCCTGCGCTCTTCGCGAGAAGGGAGGAGCCATCCTTGTCGGAACCCGATCCGCAGGCGCGGTTCTCGCATCGGTCTACGGACCCCTCAAAGAAGGATTTGCCCTGCAGTACCCGGTCAGTGACTATGTTTCGATCAACGGCACTCGTCTCGAAGCAAATCCTCTCAAGCCAGACGTTGAAGTGACGGCCAGCGAACCCGGCAAGGACTTGGTCGTCGAGCGGGCGGTTGAAGCACTGAAGTCAGCCGAAATCGTCAAGAAAGCGTCCTGATTCCGCTCCAATCGAATCCAGCTTGTGACCCCCGTCACAAGCTGAATTCTTCTTTGTGGGATGAGGGTGAATCTGCCCGTTTCCGCATGATCTCTTCGCGGAGCTTGGTGATCTGACCAAGGTGATAGCCGATGTGGATGTATCTGACGAGCAGGTCGGGAAGTCCGTAGGGGCTGGCTTCGATCTTCTCCAATGGGACAGATCCGATGAATTCTTCCAGCGTTGAGAGCGACCGGCGGAGTCGCTGTTTCGCCTTCTCCCAAGCCTCTTCGTCGGGCTCTGAAGGCATCGAGGGCCAACTGCCTTCGCCCGGTCGTGTGAGCTCACCCCTTG
>JAEYWW010000031.1 GCA_023428805.1 Armatimonadota bacterium
CGAAAACCGAGGATGTTGATGCCGAGGGTCAGGAGAAAGAGCATCAACCCCAGGAGAAACAGGTGGCCGTAATGGACTCCTTCAAAGGCGACGTTGCCCATCTCGATGGCGATGCGGTCCGCGATGCCGCTGGTGGGCTTCATCAGGTTGGATGCGGCGTCCTTCGGGGAGTTGAAGGTCGGCATCGTCGGCGATCCACCGGAGAGTATCCAGACGATCATCGTCTCGCCCACCGATCTCGCCGCACCCAGAAGAACCGCTGAAATCAGGCCGGGTTTCGCGGCGGGGAGGACAATGCTCCGAAGCGTTTCCCAGCGGAGCAGTCCGATGGCCTCGCCGCCGTCGCGCATTGATCGCGGCACGTTGGTGAGAGCGTCCTCGGCGACGGAGACGATGGTGGGCACCAGGAGAACCGCCATGATGATTGAAGTTGTCAAGAGCGCCCGTCCTGAATCCAGCCCCATCGCCTTGGCGAGTGTTGATTGGAGCGAAGGAGCGAGGAGCATCAATCCGAAGTAGCCGAGCACAACGGTCGGCACCGAAGCGAGCAGCTCGATGATCGGCTTGAGAATCTCACGTGTTCGCGGACTGGCGACGTCGGAGAGGAAGATCGCGGTGGCGATGGAGAGTGGAATCGCGATCAGCAGGGCAATCAGGGTGATGAGAATTGTCCCGGTGAAGAGCGGAAGCACTCCATACGCGGCATAGGCAAGCGTTGGGTCCCACTGCGTTTTGAACAGCCCGCCCGCAATGGCAGGAGCGGTGCTGACGGTGGGTTCGGCGGTGATTTTGAAGACATAAGCGTGCCTGACGTCCTCCATATTCGCCGCACGGTAGGTTGGGATGGTGATGCGGCCGCTGGGGTGGCTTTTGATGTCCTGGCTGATGCCGCTGGCTTCGATTCCCTTCGGAGTTTGCGCGAGGGTGAGATGAAATCGAAAGGGAGAGTTCTTGGGCACGAAGGCGTTGTCGGGCGCCCACGCAAGAGTCATTTTGTCTTCGGCGTACTCGGGCGTCGCAAAAGCGACAAGAAAAAACTCCTGGCGCGAACCCGCATCGCCCATCGCCCGCCACTCATCGCGATAGAGCTCCGGTGCGGCGCCCGGGCTCCAATCTTTGGTGAGGGATGAACCCGTGACCAGGGTTTGGACTCCTGCCATCTCATCAATGGGAAGAATTGCGGTCACTTCCTCCTTCTCATCTGGAGAATCGTCCGATCCCTCACGGTTGCAGGTGAGCAGCGAGGCGTTCGGGTCCATGTCCACCGGGTCGCTGCTCCCCGAGGCGGGCTGGAGGGCGAAGCGATAGCCGAAATCGAACTTGCGGTCGAACGCATAGCGCGATTCGGCCATCAGGTACCAGAGAATGGCGAGAACAATCACCACCACCGCTCCGCCTGCGGCGTAGATCGCACCTTCCATCAGGCGATCCGACCAGCGGAGTCCAGGCTTCTTAACAAAATTCATGGAGGGTCAAAAGAACCCCAGCCGTCCAAAGTTGACGGCTGGGGCAGGAGGGACATCAGCCCTTGAGGGCGTAGTAGCCGACCTCTTCGACGATCTTCTGACCCGCAGGCGAGAGGACGTAGTCGATGAACGCCTTGGTTTCGCCCTTGGGCTTGCCATTGGTATAGAAGTAGAGATATCTCCAGATCGGATACTTCTTGCCGCGGACATTGGCCTCGTCGGGGGCGATCGGAGCCGCGCCTTTCTTGGGAGCGATGGGAACGATCTTCAGGTTCTTGTTCGACTTGAAGTAGGCGACGCCGCCGTAGGCGATGCCCCCGCCCGAGCGTCCCACCTCGCGCGCTTCCTCCGACGTGGAGGGCAGGAACCGGACGCCTTTGCCCCAGTTCTGGTTCTTCAGGACATTGGACTGAAAGAACGCATAAGTGCCCGAGTTGCTGTCGCGGCTGAAGACGGTGATGGGCGTGTCGTCGCCGCCCACCTGGCTCCAGTTGGTGATCTGACCGATGTAGATGCGGCGAAGCTGATCCATGTCGAGCGACTTCACCGGGTTCTTCGCGTTGACCACGATCGCGAGGCCATCAAGGGCGACCGGTATTTCATTGGCGATGGAGCCCCGGCTCTTGGCCCGGTCGATTTCGGACTTCCGCATCGGGCGGGATGCGGCGCAGATGTCGGCCACGCCGTTGATGAAGGCGTTGATTCCGATGCTGGAGCCGCCGCCCGTCACGGCGATGTCCGCCTTGGAGTTGGTCTTCTGATAGGCTTCCGTGAGCCGCTGGTTCATGATGACCATGGTGTCGGAGCCCTTGACGGAAACCGAAGCGACCGCAATGGCCACCGCGCCCATCGAAAGCGCTCCGAAGCCGAGGGTGAGGATTGATTTGAGGTTTTTCATTTCAATGTGAAAGCAGGTGCTTTAGAATCGGAACTGAGATCGGAGCGTGATGACCTTGTATTTGTTGGTCTGGCCGCTCAAAGCCTGGTTGTCGAATTCCTCCCAGGAGACCATGAACCGGACGCTTGGGTTGAGATAGTAGAGGTAGCTCAGACCGAAGCCGCTGAATGAATCTCCGTCGTTGTCGGTATTCGGATCGAAGAACTGCCACTTGGCGAAGATCTGGTTGCGCGAATCGATGTTCCAGCCCGGCTGGATGTACCAGCCCCGCATCTTGTCGCTGTCGAGTCGGGCGTCGTTCGGATTGGTGATTCCTCCCGCGCTGCTGCTGGTGTAGGGGCTCTGACCGAGGCGATCCTCGCCCCACATCGCTTCACCCCGGAGGAGGAAATTCGGGTGGAAGAGCCCGACGGCCGAAAAGTCGGCATAGAAGAATTTGCGGTCGACTTCGGGGGCGAAGACATCGGTGTTGGTGTTTCCGTCACGGCCCACGCGGACTTGGGACCGCTTGCCGATGAAGGCGCCGAAACCGAAATCCCATGTCTTCGAGTTGTATTTCAGACCGACGAGGCCCGCCATGCGGTCGAGCGGTGGCCCGGTGACGGTGCGCTGCTCGTTGTCGTTGAACGCCAGGGAATTGAAGAGCCCAATCTGCGCGCTCCAGTCCTTGCCGAGGCCGATGTTCGCATCCACACCGCGAACTCGCTCGCCAGGGAAGAGCCGCGTGTTGTATTCGGCCCTTTCAGGGAATTCCCGCTCGCTGGAGGATCGGGAGATTTCGTGCCCGATCAGAGGCGAGAACTGGCCGAAGCGGACCGTGATGCCATCCTGAACATCGGAGATGATGGGGGAGTAGGCAACGTACGCATCGCGCATCTGAACAGTTGTGCCGATCGGCTCGTTGACCGCGCTGCCGAACTGGCTGGCGGCGGTGTCGAAGCTGGCGCGGGCGCGGGTCTTGGAGTCGATGGTGTAGTCGAAGGTCAGCCGGGTGCGCCGGAGGCTGAACCCGCGGTTTTGACCAAGCTGGTCGCTCCAGCGGTACTGCGCCTGGATGTAGCCGCTCCAGCGGGCCTTCTTGAGAGTCTCGACATCGCCGATCAAGACCGGGAGTGATTCCTGCTGGCCTTCGATCCAGCCCTTGATCTCCGCGATGTCGTCGGTGACCTTCTGCAGTTGGATGCGGATTTCCTCCAGTTCATCGACCATCCGCTTGAGCTCGGCGGTGGCGTCGGGGTCCGACTGGACGCGTCCGCTCGCGACCAAGTCGCCGATCTTTTTGGTGGTCTCCGCCGCCTT
>JAEYWW010000057.1 GCA_023428805.1 Armatimonadota bacterium
CTTCAAGGCGGCGAGCCGTTCATCGGCATCCAGATATATGGAACGAAACTTGTAGAATCGAAACACACGTCCGCAGATGCCGACACGCTTGGACATGTAGACCACGGGGCCGGGACTGGTCAGCCAGACCAGCAACGCCGTCAGCACGATCACCGGCGAGAGCACCAAGGCCAGCAGGCACGCCCCAATGATGTCCAGCATGCGTTTGCGCTTGCGGTATTCAATGACCCTCTGTGGAACAAAACGCACCACCTGGGGTGTGTTCTGATCCGCGATCACCTGAGCTTGAACTGGCATTGCTCCCACGATTGCCTAGACTCCGACTGCAATTGTCGGGCCAAGGTTCGGGTTTGCCATCGTTTTAGGCTACTCGACCGTGACGGATTTGGCAAGATTACGGGGCTGGTCGATCTCGCAATCTCTTTCGCGGGCCATATGGTAGGAAAGAAGCTGCAGCGGAATGGCGCTCAAAACCGCATTGAGATAGGCCGACGATGTGCGCGGAATCTTGATGACTCCATCCGCCACATTGGTCAAACTCTCGTCGCCGTCGGTGGTCAAGGCGAGCGCCCATCCGCCTCGGGCCTGAATTTCGCGGACATTGGAGACCAGTTTCTCCCGAACACTCTCATCGGTCGCGCCAAAGATGGAAAGCACACCTTCCTCAATCAAAGCCAGCGGTCCATGCTTCATCTCGCCCGCCGGACACTCCTGCGTCGGGATGTAGGCGATCTCCTTGAGCTTCAGCGCGCCTTCAAGGGCCACGCAGGCATCCGCATTGCGCCCGAGGAAGAAGACCAGCTTGCTGTCCTTGAACTTTGCGGCAATCTCCTTCGTCTGCGGCTCGGTGGCGATGGCTTCTTCGGCCAGGAAGGGCATGTTCTTGAGGTCCTGCACCAGTTCCTCGACCAAGACCCCGGGCATCTCCTTCACCTGCGCGATGTGCAGGGCGAGAAGCATGAGCACGATCGTTTGGGCGGTGTACGCCTTGGTGCTGGCCACCGATATTTCGGGGCCTGCCTGGGTGTAGATGACCCGGTCGCACTCACGGGCAATGCTGGAGCCGACCACATTGACGATGCCAAGAGTGCGGATGCGTCGCTGCTTGCAGAGCTGCAGCGCGGCCAGAGAGTCCGCTGTTTCACCTGACTGACTGATGAAGATCGCCAGCGACTTCGGCGACAACAATGGGTCGCCGTAGCGGAACTCGCTGGAGAAATAGACGTCAGTCGGCAGGCGAAGCATGTCCTCAAACAGCCGCTTGCCCATCAACCCCGCGTGGTAGGCCGTGCCGCAGGCGATGATGTTGACCCGGTCAATGTCGTGCCAGACGTTCTCGCTGAAAATGCCATCGAGCTTGACGTGATTGTCAGTGTCGATGCGGCCCGCCAGGCAGGCGTGGATGACCTGGGGCTGCTCGTGGATTTCCTTGAGCATGAAGTGCTCAAAACCGCCTTTTTCCGCCGCTTTTTCATCCCAATCCACATACATTTCCTTGTAGTCCTGGGGGCGGCCATCGAGCGACTTCATCGTCACACCTTCACGGGTGATCGTGGCGATGCAGTCGTTCTCCATGATCACAACACGGCGGGTATAGGGGAGCAATGCCGGGATGTCGCTGGCGACCATGTTCTCGCCCTCGCCCAGGCCGATGACAAGCGGGCTGGCGCGGCGGGCAACGACGATCTTTGTAGGATCATCATTGGAAATCACAACAAATGCGAATGCACCGCGCATCTTGTTGGCGGAGACCCGCACCGCTTCTTCCAGCGGCAATCCCTCGGCGTGGGCTTTGCCGATGACGTGGGCCGCAACCTCAGTATCTGTCTCGGACTGGAACGTGTGGCCGTGCGCCACGAGTTCATCCTTCAGCTCCTGATAATTCTCAATGATGCCGTTGTGGATCAGCGCGACGTGCCCATTCTGGTCGAGATGCGGGTGGGCGTTGATGTCGGTCGGGGCACCGTGGGTGGCCCAGCGGGAGTGGGCGATGGCGAGGTTCGCACTGGGTTCGTCCTGGTCGAGCAGAACTTTGAGGTTGTTGAGCTTGCCCGCCCGCTTCAGAATGCCGATTCGGTCGTCGTCCTTGAAGGCCACGCCCGCCGAGTCATAGCCTCGGTACTCCAGCCGCTTGACCTGGTCGTAGACGATCTCCACGGCATTTTTTGGCCCGATGTAGCCCGCGATCCCGCACATAGGGGTGATGGTATCACAGCGGACGCTTCTCTCCCGGACCATAATAAGCTCTATGCCGCTGGGCGCCGCGATCCGACTGCTGCGTCCGAAGCAGTGGGCCAAGAACCTCCTCGTCTTCGCCGCGCTGATTTTCACCCGAAGATTCGTCGAGATCGACGCGGTTGTCACCACACTCGAAGCATTCTTTTCGCTCTGCCTGGTGAGCTCGGCGGTCTACGTGGTCAACGATATCCTGGACGTCGAGAAAGACCGGGCGCATCCCGTCAAAAGGCGAAGGCCCCTGGCCTCGGAGGATGTCTCCATTCAGATCGGCTGGGCGATCGCGGCAGTATGTGTGCTGGCTGGCTTTGCGATTGGAATCCTGATTGGGAGGACGTTCACCGCGGGGCTTGGCGTCTACATCCTGCTTCAAGTCATCTACAACCTTTTCGCCAAGCGAACCCCCATCCTCGATGTTTTCACCGTCGCGTTCGGATTCGTCCTTCGCGCCGCACTGGGGGCCGTGGCGATCAAGGTCCAGATTTCAGCCTGGCTTCTGTTC
>JAEYWW010000123.1 GCA_023428805.1 Armatimonadota bacterium
GGCCAAGACGGCCTGATTCGACGACCTCCTTGAGCTTCACGTATTCCGGCCAGAACCGGATGCAGTGCGCGATCATGAAATGCTTGCCCGACTTCTGCCAGGCGTGGATCATCGCGTCGGCGTCCGACAGGCTGAGGGCCATCGGCTTCTCGCAGAGCACGTGGCATCCGGCGGCGAATCCCTGCTCAGTGTATTCGCGGTGAAGATGGGTGGGGACGCAGACGTCAACGATGTCCAGCCCTTCGGCCTCGACCATCTCCGCAACCGAGTGATAGAGTTTGATCCCGAATTCCTCCGCGTACTTCTCGCCGCGATCGGACTTGTAGTCCACGCAGGCGACGAGCTTCGCATCATCCAGAGCGGAGTAGACATTGCCGTGCATGCGGCCCATGAACCCGCATCCCACGATCCCAACCTTCAACATAGTTGCAAAGTCTACTCACACCAGTCAATAGTCCGCTGGGGTGCTTGCTAACGCTCGCCCGGGAGCACGATGCCGCGCATGATGACCTTCTGTGCGAAGAGGAAGACGATGAGCGTCGGGAGGGCAGCCAAAGTGATCGCCGCCATCATGATCGGCTTGGGCGCGTAGCCCTGAAGCTGGTAGATGAACACGCTCAAAGTCCACATCTCCCGCGATTGCGCCACGAGAAACGCATACATGAACGCGCCATAGGCTCCCATGAATGCGAGCAGAGCGAGGTAGCCCAGCACCGGACGGGAAAGAGGAAAGGCGATGCGGAGCATCATCGTCGTCTCAGGCGCGCCGTCAATCTGTCCCGACTCGAAGACCTCGCGCGGGAGCGAGTCGAAGAACCCCTTGAGCAGGAAAATCATGTACCCGCTCGCCGCCGCCGGAAGCACGAGCGCGGCGAAGGTGTTCAGCAATCCCAGATCCTTGAGCAGCAGGAACGACGGGATCATCGCCACCTCTGCCGGAAAGGCCATCGTAGCGAGGAGGAAGAGCAGAATCTGCGCGGTCGCCCTCATCGGAAAACGGGAGAGGGCGTAGGCGGCGAGCGGATTCACGATCAACTGCACCAGGATCGCCAGCGCGCAGAAAATCAAAGTGTTCGTGAGGGCGCGCCCATTCAAGAGGATGTAGTCAAGCACCCAGGCGTAATTTCGCCGGGAAAACTCTCTTCGCAGCTCGCCGGGATGGGTTTTCGCATAATTTTCGTCCGCCGTGCGGATCGGCATCGATCCCGGCCAAACATGATCGACGCCCCGGCTCACGAGATGAGCGGGGATTCCCTTCTCTAAAAATTCCGGAGGTGGATCTGGGGCCAGCGCAATCGTCTCGAAAGCGTCTGCTCCCCCCTTCAATTCCTCCGGAACATCCGACAAATTGTTCTTGTACTTGCCCCTCAACCATTCCTGATAGAGCCGCTGCCGCGTGATGGGAATGCGGAACTCGGCGGGGAGTGTGCGCTTGAATTCGAGCCAGTCATTCCACTTCGCGCCCGGGTTCGGCTGCCAGCCGGGTCGGTCCAGCAATTCGGGCGGAGGGGAGACGTTCTGAAATGCCGCGTTCAGTTCGATGTACTTGGAATTGACCGATTCGATCGTCTTGTATCGATCCCGCAGCCAGCCTTGCCAGCGCAGGTTCAATCGGCTGGTCACTCCGTTGGGCGGAACACGAAATCCGGCGATCCACTCATCCGGCTCCAACCCCGCCAAGACCTCGTTCCAAGCCGCGACATGCGCCGGATCGCCCTCCCGATTCATCGCCGCGATCATGCCCGCGTTTCCCGCATATTTGTCGTCGATGTATTTTTCGACCAGCGCCGGTTCCTCGCGCCAATAGGAGGGAATCAGCTTGTTGTCGTTCTGATCGGTCGGCCCCTTGAACCCGGTCGAAACCATGATGAGGAAGGGGTAGAGCGTGGTCAAAGCCCCGAGCGACAGCAGCACATAGAGCACGCCCATCGCAAAGCGAGACCGAGCCCTCTTCCTGCCCACCGCTCCGACAAGAGGCATGGAGTCCAGTTTGACACGCACGGACGGACACATCCGAATTGAGAGCCGAAAACAAACAATCAATGGACCGGAGGCCATCTTCCATGTCAGAACTAAATATTGTTAGCCATGATCGCAAATTTTGAATTCCACACGTGATTCAGCAATTCCAGACAAAATTTAGTGAGTCTAGGACGGGTTCACGCAATCTAGGCGCGATTCAGGAGTTCTAGGAACAATTCAGGCGATCTACAGACGATTCAGGCGTTCCAGGGCTGATTCAGCGATTCTAGGAGCGCATCAGAGGTTCCTGGGCGGAAAGGGATGGCAAAACGCCGCACAGGTAGACTGGAATCCGAGTCGCACATCATGGCTGCCATGCGGAAAGTTGTCGTTGTCGGGGGAGGCCTTGCGGGCCTCATGACCGCCATGAAATTGGCGGAGGCGGGCCACAAGGTCCAGCTCTTCAGCCTCGTCCCGGTGAAGCGGAGCCACAGCGTCTGCGCCCAGGGCGGAATCAACGGCGCGGTGAATCTGCGCGGCGAAGGCGACTCGCCCTATCTCCACTTTGAAGACACGATCACGGGCGGCGACTTCCTCAACCACCAACCCCCGGTCATGCGGATGGCCGAGCGAGCCCCGGCGATCATCTTCCTTCTCGACCGCATGGGCGTTCCGTTCAACCGGACGGATGAAGGACTTCTCAGCTTCCGCCGATTCGGCGGCACACTGAAGCACCGCACTGCCTATGCGGGTGCGACGACCGGCCAGCAGCTTCTCTACGCCCTCGACGAGCAGGTTCGCCGCTACGAGGCGACCGGAATGGTCGAGAAATTCGAATCCTATGAATTCCTCGGAATCATCAAGGATGGGCAGGGGCGATGCCGCGGAATCACCGCCCAGAACCTGCGCTCGATGAGCGTCGAAGCCTTCCCCGCCGACGCGGTGGTGATGTGCACAGGCGGCAATGGCGTCATCTTTGGCCGCAGCACCAACTCGATCATCAACACGGGCTCCCCGGTCAGCATCTGCTACCAGCAGGGCGCGCATTACGGCAACCCGGAAATGATCCAGATTCACCCGACTGCTATTCCCGGCGAGGACAAGTGCCGCCTCATCAGCGAATCGGTTCGCGGCGAAGGGGGCCGCGTCTGGACCCCCCGTGACCCGCACGACGCCCGCCATCCGCGCGAGATTCCCGACAAGGATCGCTGGTACGTGTGCGAGGAGCTTGATCCTGTCTACGGCAACCTTCTGAGCCGCGATATTGTCAGCTTCATCATCTACTGCGTCTGCCGCATGGGCAAGGGCGTCAAGGAACGCCAGCAGATCTTCCTCGACATCACTCATCTCCACTATGACAAGGGTTGGAGCCGGGAGCTGATCAATGACAAGCTCGGCGGCGTTCTCGAAATCTACGAGAAGTTCATGCGCGAAGACCCGATCGACGTGCCGATGCGCCTCTATCCTGCCGTGCACTACACGATGGGCGGGCTCTGGGTGGATTTTGAGAAGGGGCACGAAGGCGCGCTCGACATCGAATCCCACCGCAATCAGTCCACGAATATTCCCGGCCTTTATGCTGCGGGCGAGTGCGAGTACCAGTACCACGGAGCGAACCGCCTGGGCGCAAACGCATTGCTGACTTGTCTGACTGGCGGCGAGCTTGCTTCACAAGGTGTGCTGGCTTATCTGCGTGGGATGGAAGTCAGCAACGGCGACCTCGATTCCAGCGTGGTCGAAGATCATCGCAAGGAGCGCGAGAGCGAGTACCAGACGCTGATGCAGTCGAATGGAACGGAGAACCCCTATCAAGTCTGCGCTGAACTGCAGGAGCTGATGTGGAACAACTGCGGCATCTGGCGGCTGCAGAAGGACTTGATCGCCACCAAGAGCGCCCTCAACGACCTCGCCGCACGGTCGCGGCAATGCGCTCTGATCGACGGCGGGCACTGGGCGAACCAGGCGGCTCCGTTCACGCGGCAGCTTCAGCACATGATCGAAATGTCGAAGGCGGTTGTCGGCGGCGCGATCATCCGCGACGAGTCACGCGGCGCACACTTCAAACTCGACACGCCCGAGCGCGACGACAGCAAGTGGCTCTGCACCACCAAGGCGACCTGGACTCCGGGCGATCCAACTTTTGATCTCTCAGAGAAAATTGACACCAGCTATATCGCACCCCGCGCGAGAAAGTACAAGGTCAACCAAGCCATGATCGTAAAGAAGATCATGGGCGAGGATTTCTTCGAGAAGAACAAAGTCGAAGCCTGAAAATCAGAAGGCCGCCGGATCTGGGGGGGGCGTGTCGGGGGGGTCCGGGTGGGGGTGGGCGGGGGCGGCC
>JAEYWW010000242.1 GCA_023428805.1 Armatimonadota bacterium
GAAATGATCTGTATCTGTTCCCAGTGACAAGACTTCTACTTTTTCTGGCGGAAAACCATAAAATCTGGCCGCCACCTCCGCGCAGTCTTCGGCGATCGCATAGCATTTGCGCATGATCTTTCCCACCCGGCGACCTGGGGCTGTGCGAGTGAGACCGTAGGCAATGCGAAACGCCCGACCCGCATTCCCCTCCCTGAGCGCGGGGCGCATCACAGACATATGTTGATGGCACTCAGTGAAGAGCGGAATCCCAGTGCGTTGGCTGAGCATGGCCATCGGAAATGTGTTGAGGTCACTCGGAATCCGAGTCTGGATGATGTCCGGCTTCAGATTCTGGATGAACGGTGCATGACCCTGAATTTGAATGTAGCCGTAGATTGTCTCGCGATTCAGAAAAGGAATGTTGACAAGCTTGTAGGGCAGGCGGTGGACCCAGTAGCCATCAATCTCAAAGCTCCCCAAGGGCTGCTCGCGGTCCCCCAAAAAACCGCGAAACACATCGTCATAGTAGCGGGCGTGGCCATAGACCTGAAGCTGACTGGTCACCACATGCACCTCGCAGCCAAGCGCGGCGAGAGCCTTGGGAAGACAGTTCTCCGTGTAGCCAACATTCCGCGAGTAGAACTCGCTCACAAAAACGACGCGCATGAGTGACGATCGGGGAATGGCAATCTTCCCGTCAAGTTCCTAGTATGGACTCACGCAGGGCAATTCACGCATTCCTCTGCGTGAGCAGGGCGTGCTGCGATATCCGAATGCGTCCAGCCCCCTTGCCGCATCTTCCAAATCAGGGCCTTCTCCTGCGAGGAATCCTCAAATCTGGCGGGTTAAAAAGGACGCATTACAGAGTCTGGCCCTGGTGTGTAGGGTACGCTCACTTCTTCAAGCGGCTCCTTGGTTGCAGGGATGCCACTTATTTTTCTTGGTGCTCAGTACGCTATGAAGACCCTCAAGTTGGGCGGCCTTGCGGCCGCTGCGTTGCTGTCCCTCGGCATCGTCTTTGCGATTCCGCAAGTGCAGGGCGGCACGACAGGAGGAAAGCCTCCAGTCGTCAACCCTCCCATCGGCAAGCCGAAGAACAACACGACGAAGACCAACACCACGGGCTCGGAACAGGAGCTGCCCATCACGGCGCCGCTCCGCCCCAGCCAGATGCGGCTCAATACCGTTGATCCGGAGTTTGAGCCGGTTTTGGAGCCGTATGGCTATCCCTACTTCCTGCCCGCCCGCATGGTCATCGATCAGGTTCGTCAGGCCTATGCAGTTCTGAGTGTCAACAGCATCATGGAGGGCCAGCGCCAGGCGTACGGCGGCGGCGCCAAGATCGACCCCAACGCTCAGAATGGCGGGCAGACGACCGGACAAACCGGAGGCCAAACAACTGGGCAAACGGGCGGCAATGATCGCAATACAGGCGGACAAACCGGAGGCTCATCTCAAACCGCCGGCATGAACGGCGGCCAGACGGGTGGACAGACCAGCCAGGGACAAACGGGCGGAACACAGACCACCACCGCTGGACAAAGCGGCGGCCAGACTGGCGGGCAGACCACCGGTCAATTCCCGCCCAATCAGCAGGGACAGCCCGCCAACCCCAACGCTTTTGCTGGTCCGGTTGGCCCCCTCAACCTGGGCAACCTTCTGGCTTCGCCGCCGGAAACCTATCAACTCGGTCCTGGCGATCAGCTTCTGATTCGGGTCTGGAGCCCGACGATGGAGCTGCAGGAATTCAATCTCCGCATCGACCAAAACGGCGGCATCAACGCTCCCGGCACCCAGAAGAGGGTCATCCTCCGCGGGCTGAACTTGGAGGGCGTTCGACGGGTTCTTCTCCGCGAAGCACGGCTCGCCTACCGCGACGCCGACGTCACCGTTCAGCTCGGAGAGCTCCGCACATTCTCGGTTTCTGTTCTCGGCGAATCCTACGCTCCCGGCACCTATCAGGTGCCCGCCACATTCAGCCTCTTCAACCTTGTCTACATCACAGGTGGACCATCCGAAAACGGCTCACTGCGACGCATTCAGTTGAAGCGGGTGAACGGGCAGACTCGAACATTCGATTTCTACGCGATGCTCCGCGGCGACAACTCCCAGGATGTTGCGCTGCAGCCTGGCGACACGATCGTCATCCCCGCTGTCCGCATCCGGGTCGCGGTGAAGGGTGAAGTTGTCCGCCCAGCCTATTACGAGCTTGTCGAAGGCGAGCGTCTCAAGGACGCCATCCTCTTTGCGGAAGGCGTGAAGGCGACCGGCGTCGCCCAGAACATCTCCGTCGATTCGGTTGTTCCCGGCTCCGAGCGCAGGCTGATCAATGCAGACTTGGCCCAGCCCGGCGAAGCGAACAATCCCCAGCTCTTCGATGGCGACGTCGTTGAGGTGTTCAGCATCCGCCCCGCAGTTCTGAACGCGGTTGCGGTCGAAGGCGCAGTGGATCAACCCCGAGCCTACGCGCTCAAGGAGGGCATGACAGTCCTCGACCTGCTGAACCTGGCTCGCGGAGTGCTGCCTGATGCGTACACGAAGCGGGCTGATCTCTACCGACTGACTCCAGACGAGAACTACACTTTGATCGAGCTTGATCTCGCCAAGGTTCTGGCGCGCGATCCCAAGGAGAACATGGCGCTCCTGCCAGACGACAAGCTGCGCATCTATCGCATCAGCGAAGTCGAATTCCTCCAGGAGCAGGTGGTCACGGTGGAGGGCGCGGTCAAAAATCCGGGCAAGTTCTATCGGGCCAACGGCACGAAGGTCCGCGACATCCTGATCCAGGCGGGCGGACTCGCCCCCGATGCCAGCATGGAGAGCGCGTTCCTGCAGCGCGTGAATCCAGATGGAACCTACGGCGAACTGGTGACCGTCGATCTGCTCAAGGCACAGTCAGGCGATCCCCTCAACAACGTTGAGCTGCAGAACCGCGACATCCTGAAGGTTTTGACAACGCTCGAAGCCAAACCGACGCCCGATCAGATGGTCGAAGTTGCGGGTGCGGTTCAGCGCCCAGGACTCTATCCGCTCGGCTCCAATATGCGAGTCGCAGACTTGGTGAGGCTCGCCGGCAATCCCAACTTCAATGCGTTCTTGGAAAAGGCGTTCATTCAGCGCTTCAACTTGAACGGCACGCCCGGGCCGCTGGAAATCGTGAATCTCCAGGCCGCCCTCTCAGGCGATTCTTCGCACAATCTCCAGCTCCAGCCAAAGGATCGGGTGATGATCTACACGATCGACCAGGCCCAACAGCAGCCGAGCCAGAACGTGACGATTGCGGGTGCGGTCCAGCAGCCGGGTGTCTACCCGCGCTCAAGCAACATGACTCTCGCCTCCCTGATCCGGCTCGCTGGCGGCCTCAAGCGCAATGCGGGCGACCGGGCGGAGATTGCGCGCTCCCGCGTGGACTTCGGAACACCCATTGAATCGATCAGCCTTGACGATGCCCTCAAAGGCGACTATTCCGGCTTGGAGTCCATTGTTGTGCAGGACGGTGATGTTGTCACAATCCCCGCCAACAGCGACTATCTTGAAAAGCCGATTCTTGTCGTGATTCAAGGCGAGGTCAAGCGACCGGGCACTTACGCGATCACGGATCGGAATGTGAAGCTGTCAGATGTCCTGGAAAGAGCCGGGGGGCCGACAGCCTCCGCCTGGCTTCGCGGCGGTCAGTTCGCACGTGATCCCAAGTTCCTGGCGTCGGCCTACCAGACATCGCTCACTCCCCGGCTCCAGGAGATCTTCCGGCAGATCGGCAACAACGAATACAGTCGAGCCGTCGCCCGCACTGAACTGGACAAGGCGCGCATTGCGGCCCAAACTGGCCAGACCATCGGCGATACCGGACAGCTCTTCACCTTGATGGGCATGCCGACCGCGCCCTACGTCCAGCCTAAGGCAGTTCCAGCCGCGAACGCGGCCTCCGCCAAAGGCGCGCGAATCATCCAAGTGAACGAGCTTGTGACCCGCGCCCGAGAGACCTCCAAGTTCGAGAACGTCCAGGGTGGAAACCTCTACGTGAACTTCGAGGAAGCCACACGGCGACAGGGCTCTCCAGAAAACATCATCCTCAAAGATGGAGATGTGATCACGATTCCGGAAATTCCGTCGGTCGTCTTCGTTGACGGCCCCGGCATCATGTTCAACCAAGGCGTGGTGTTCAAGCCCGGAAAATCGCTGGGCTACTACATCGAGCAGGTCGGCGGACTGACGGTTG
>JAEYWW010000187.1 GCA_023428805.1 Armatimonadota bacterium
ACTGAAGCGCAGCCCCGAAGCACCCTCACCCAACCCTCTCCCTGGAGGGCGAGGGCTCAGGAAAAACTCCCTCTCCCCTCGGGGGAGAGGCCAGGTGAGGGGGATTTCAGCCTTCAGTCCGCTTGGAGAAACATTCGGACTGAAGCGCAGCCCCGAAGCACCCTCACCCAACCCTCTCCCTGGAGGGCGAGGGCTCAGAAAAAACTCCCTCTCCCCACGGGGGAGAGGACAGGTGAGGGGGACAAGAGCCTTCAGTCCATTTGGAAAAGCATTCGGACTGAAGCGCAGCCCCGAAGCACCCTCACCCAACCCTCTCTCTGAAGGGCGAGGGCTCAACTCCCCTCCCGAGCCGGGAGGGGGCAGTGGGTGGGTTGGCTTGCTCCTGAAAACCTGGGTGGGGCAAGCCAACCCCTCCCCGCCCTCCCCAGCTTGGGGAGGGAGAACAACTCCCTCGCCCCACGGGGGAGAGGACAGGTGAGGGGGAAAGCAGCCTTCAGTCCATTTGGAAAAACATTCGGACTGAAGCGCAGCCCCGAAGCACCCTCACCCAACCCTCTCCCTGAAGGGCGAGGGCTCAGAGAAGACTCCCTGCGGGGGTGCAAATCATGCTAGACAAGGAATTCGCAGATGCCTGACCAGCATCTTTTTGGCCGCACCAACCAGGCTTTCTCCAACCTCTGGCTCAGCCTCCAGATGGGCTTGGAAGACCCGGCAGAACTGGCCTGGGAAGCCGCCCAAGGCGGGCATCCGCTGGACGTCACGAACAACATCGCCCTGTGGGGAGGCCTGCTTCGAGACCAGAATTTTCCCGCCGTCATATTCGGCACTCATGAGTCCGAAAATGCGGTGGACGAAAACCACGCGGCCACACTCGTCTCGGCTCATATCGTTCAAAGCATCTCCAGCCTTGGCGGCAGGCCGATCACGTTCTACTTCCTCCCGATTCGGCGAGCTTGGGAAGAGTTTCAGATTGACGGCACTCTGCAGGCTCTCGAAATGGCCCGCGAAGATGGATTGATCAAGCATTTCGGCCTCTGGGCGGAGGGTCACCCTCTGGCGGTCCTCGGCTGGTGGCAGTTCCGGGACGCCTTTGAAGCCCTGATGATCCCCCATCATCCTCCTGCCGAAGAACACATCAAGACACTCGTTCCCCTGGCGAAGGAAAGGCGGGTCGGATATGTCGGATGCCAGTCCCTGAGCTGGGGCACGGGATGCGCGGTGAGCGAACTGAGCGCCGAGTCCGATGCGGCGGCGAAACTGATCTCGCACTCCGCGACTGAGATGCCGGTGATGGTCGGCGTCAGAAGCCCCGGCGAAATCCGCACGGCCCGCGAAGCTGTCGCAAACCCCACACCCCACGACAGCCTCGTGCAAGAATTGATGGCGAAAGTGAACGATCCTCTGGCTTGGAGCAAGCTCAATAACGATGCACGACCTTGGGTCAGGAGGGCGGCTTGTTCGAGGGCCTGAACATCGACGCCTACCTCTCCGGAGGCATGATCATCAGCGCGATCATGACGGTCATCTGGCTTCTTCGCTTCAAAAAGAAAGGCAATCGCGCCCTCATCATGGCGGGGGCATTCGTGATGCTTGGCGCCCTCTTCTACCTGGTCAAAATTTCGGCGTCCAACTCGCTCCTCATCGCCGGAGCGATGATGCTGGTCGTCCTGCTGGGCTGGGATGCCCTGTTGAGGATCAAAGAGCAGGAGGCTAATCGCAAGCCATGAACATCGGAATTGTCGGCGCCGGCGCCGCGGGATTGAGAGCCGCGATGCTGCTCCAGGAAGCCGGACACGAGGTCGCGGTCTATGAGGCGCGCGACCGTGTGGGCGGAAGGCTCCACACCGTCAAGCTGGACGATGGAGGGTGCTTTGATGCCGGAGGCGAATGGATTGACGCCGACCACTCGCGCGTGATCTCGCTCATGACGAGCTTCGGGCTCGAACCCGAACGATCATCTCAATGGCCCGGACGGGTCATCTATCGCGGCGAGGAAATGCGGGAGGACGTCGTGTGGGAAGACGCCGAACAGGACGCCGCCTCCGTGCATGAGGAAGCGAAGCGGCTCTGCCGCCAAATGACGGATGTTCCCTGGGACAACCTGGAACTCTCGCATCTGGACGCGCAGAGCCTGGGCGATTTCATGGATGACACCACCATCGCCCCGAGAGGTCGATGGTGGTGTGAGGCGGTCCAGCGCAGCGACGAAGGCGAGGACACGAGCGAGGTCGGCCTGCTTGGATGGCTTGTCGGATACCGGCAGTATCTTCAACGAGAGGGCGGAGAAATGAGCCTCTACCGCATCCCCGGTGGATCGCAGACACTTTGCGATCGCATGGCGGAGAATCTTGCCCGGCCTGTCGCGCTCAATCTCCCCTTGCGGTCCATCCAACCGCGCGAGGATCACGTTGAACTTTGGTTCGATGGCGAGATGGCTTTCCACGACCGCGTGATCCTCACTCTGCCGCCCAAGGCCCTGCTCGATTTGGACTTCGGCGACGAACTTCCGGTCGAAAAGGAAATCGCATGGGACGTGATCGGTTCGGCGCGAGCGATCAAAGTATCACTCCGATTTCAATCCAAATTCTGGGAGCGCGAGGGGTGGTCGGGCCGGATTCTCTGCGATCTTCCCTGCCAGCAGCTTTGGGATGGCGGACGCGAGGGGGCGGCAATCCTCAATGCCTACATCTGCGGGGAGCAGGCCCTTCGAATTCTCGACCGCCCCGATCCGGTTCGCTCCGTCCTCAACGCCCTCGCAGAGATCAGTCCGGCAGCCCGGGATGAGTTCGTCGAAGGCTGGGTCTTCGATTGGATCAACGATCCGTGGGCGCAGGGCGCGTTCACTTCCCTTGCCCCAGGCTCGGTTTTTGCGGCCCTGCCCCATCTGCGAACCGCAAGCGGCCTGATCCACTATGCGGGCGAATACACCAGTTCTTGGACTGGGTTCATCGAAGGCGCACTGGAGAGCGCCGAGCGTGTCGCGGAAGAGATCGCTGGAGTTGAGAGTGACGAGATTTTCTAATTTTCATTGGCTGGATGGCTCCCCCGGAGAGATGTTTGTGGACCTGGGGCGCGTCGTGGGCGCTGGTCCGGCGGGCGAGCAAGTTGACTTGAGGCGCGGATTCGTCATGCCCGCGTTCATGGACGCTCATTGCCACATCCTCCCCGCAGGGTTGGACCTATTGAAGCTGAACTTGATGGGATGCCAGACCAAGGCCGAAATGCTGGATGCGGTGCGCGACTGGCACGAGCGGAGCCCCGACGGATGGCTTCATGCCGTGCAGTACGATCAAACCCGCTGGCCCGGCGCAGATCACCTGACGCGCCATGATCTTGACAAAATCTCGGCCTCCCGCCCCATCCTGCTGCGGCACTCCAATGGTCATGCCTCGGTCGCAAACTCAGCGGCTCTGGCGGCCGCTCAGGTGACGAGAGACACGCCTGATCCCAAAGGAGGTGAGTTCGTGCGGGATGCCTCCGGCGAGCCCACAGGCGTTCTTTTGGAAAAAGCCCATGAAATTGTCACGGGCACGGCTCCGGAACCCAGCCTAGAAGAGATGGTCGAGGCCATCCTCCGCGCCGCTCAGGTCATGCGACAGATGGGCATCACCGCCGCCAGCGACATGATGACGGGGCGATGGAACCTGGACAAGGAACTCACCGCCTATCGCCTGGCCAGCGAACGCGGGTGCGCCGTCCGCCTGCGCCTCTGCATGCAATGGGCGACGGTCATCGGGCCGAGGGCGATGGACGCTGGACTTCTGCAAGATCGAATCAATGCGATGGATCCGGCTCTTTGCAAGGTTCTTGGGTTGAAGGTCTTTGCCGACGGTGCGATCGGTTCCGCCACGGCGGCGATTCACGGGCGCTTCCGCACGACGGGCGGACAGGGACAGCTCATCTATTCCGAAGAGAATCTGAAGGACATCATCCGAAGAGGTGACGAGGCGGGCTGGCAGACGACCACCCACACCATCGGCGACCGATCCACCGATTTGGTGATGGATGCGCTGGAGCAGACTCAAGACCCGAGCCGCCATCGAGTCGAACACGCGATGATCCTGAGCGACGCGCAAATCGCGCGGCTCAAAAAACTCAACTGCCATGTGACGATGCAGCCAGAGTTTCTGATGCGCTTCGGACATTCCTACAAGGCCCAGCTTGATCCCGAAGTCTTTCCTCGCCTCAAGCGGGCGAGGAGCGTGCTGGATGCGGGCATCCGGCTCTCGTTCTCATCTGATCGCCCCATTGTTCCGGGCCATCCCGCCGACAGCATTCACACGGCGATTCATCGTCCCGACGGGTTTGATCCATCCGAAAACGTGACGATGCAGGAGGCTCTCAACGCCTGGACCATCGGCTCAGCCGATGCCAACGGCGACCGGGGCGAACTGGGCACCCTGAATGCTGGCGAATGGGCGGATTTTGTCGTTTTGAACGAGAATCCATTGGAGACGGGCCGAATCGAAGTCCGCGAAGCCCATCTCAGTGGTTCAAATTAGGACTTTTTACGAGCTAGGGATAGCTGGGGTGGGTTCCGAACGTTTGAATGAGTGGATGCAAATCCTCCTCCCAAACTAGGGAAGCTCAAACCCTAGTCCACTCCAGACCCAAAGCTCCCCGGTCCCCCAGCCGGGGGCTTTCCTTTGTCAGGCGCGAGTTTTGGAAACCAGGCCCGAGAGAGGAGCTTCAAACTGAATTCGCAGTTCTGATCCACGCACGGCATGGCGGCTGGCCGGAACAATTTCAAGCGCCCATCCCCAGGCCTCTCCGAGTCCCTCTGGGAGAGTCACTCGGATATGATCGCCAGCGGCGACATGCTGGTCAGTGTAGATCCGCGCGCCACCCGCAGAGAGGTCAACAATCTCGCTCGTGCGGCCATTGATGGCAGCCTTTTCTCCCGACCATTTTGTAAACCTTGGCTCGGATCGGCGGTCCGATTTTCGGGCTCTCTCTGGGAGTCTCAGAACCAGTTCATGCCCTTCGCTGCGGCGCTTGACAATCTCGGTATGGAAGGTCAGAATTCCACTGGAAAGGGGCACCTGAACAACGATTTTCTCCCCTTCGTGCAGAGGCACAAAGTGGCTCTGTTGGAGCGGAGCCGAAACAACCATTCCCGCCTCGCTCAAACTAAGAAATCGCGAGCGATAGCTGCCTCCGGGAGCGATCAGGCGGAGCTTGGCGTTTTCGGGGATGTCGCGCAGCTCCTCCGCCTGTCGAGGCTTGGAACTGCGGATTGCGCCCACGGCCCAAGACGCTCCAAATACGACCATGAACAGGCCGATCATCTGCCAAACTTCCATGCTTATCCCCCGTTGGGTGGAACGGGCATCGGTCTATACGTCCGTTCGGCTCCGAAGAGTTCACGTGCGTTGCCCATGATCCGGGTAGCTTCCGCAAGGCTGAGCACGGACTCGTCTCCCGCTTCCTTGTCTCCCTGCTTGGCGAAGGCCATCATTTCCAACGCAGACTGACTCAGCAATTTGTGGGCCAAGGTGCGTTCGCCGTGGCTCTTCTGGTGGGCCTCCGGCGGAGGCATCTTGGAAAGAATACGGGCAAGAGCCGTCGCCTGGCGCTCCACTTCTTCCGCCGCAGGCGCCATCTCGCCGCCTCTGACACGAATGGAGGGAAGGAGGCTTGACATCCGCTTCGCAAGATCAGAGGCGGCCAAGTCAATGAGCTGGATGCTGAAATAGTACTGCTCGGGCGTCGCGCCTCCGGCGGGGATCTTCGCGGCGGCAAGCTGGGCTTCAGAAGCGTCCAAGTCCCCATTCAGGCCATAGGCCAGGGCCAGCCCCCTGCGGGCGGCGAAGCGGTCTTCAAAGCCGAGCGCCTTCTCATAAGCGGCGATCGCCTGACTCAACTTTCCTTCAAAAAGATTGATGTCGCCCAGAATGCGCTGGGCGAGGAAGCCGTCTGCACCGCGGGCCAACGCCTCCTGGATGTCCTGCTTGGCCTCTTCCGGCTTTCCGGCGAGCATCCAGCAGCGTGCGGCGGCCAGCCAGAGATCGGAGTTGTCAACGGACAAACGCGCGGCGCGGCGCCCTTCGTCGGCCGCCTGCTCATTCATTCCCTGCTGGCTCAAAAGCTCGATCAGCAGAATCCGGCGTTCCGGCTCGAAGGGGTCGAGATCAATGGCATCTTTGAGAAGCAGGATGGCGAGGTCGGTTCTACCCGCCTCAATGTGCTTCTGCGCCTCGTCCATGACGGCTTTGGAGGCGGCGGCATCCACGACCGGCGGCGGCGGCTCGACAATGCTCGCGATTCCGCCCGCTCCAATATTGCTCCCTCCGCCTCCCCCCGTCGCGGGGTCAAGTCTCGGCGGCGCAACCGGGCCGCCAATCTCTTTCAAGGGGCCGTCAAACAGGCCAGTGATCATCGTCTTCGCGAGCGAGCGGGCCGTGGCATCCCAATCGGG
>JAEYWW010000191.1 GCA_023428805.1 Armatimonadota bacterium
GGCGGACACAGATCAGCAGATCCGAGAAGCAGAGCTGCTGCGAAAGCTGGAGCCGTCTCTCGACAAGGCCATCGCCGACGCCATGAAGTCGAGAAAGACGGTGCCCACCGAGACTCTCAGCAAGTCTGCCTCGACGCTCAAGGCGATGCGCGTCTCGCGCAACCTGATGGTTGACCAGCAGATTGCGGCGACCCTGGCGGTCGTCAATTCGACGCTTGATGAGGGGCAGAAGAAGGCGGCGGCCAACTCCATGCCCGTGTCCAGTTTCTGGCCAGGCAAGAAGTCGGAGGAGATTTCTCAGAACGACAAACTCCGGACGTGGGTCAAATATGTCCTATTGGATCAAGGGTCTTATGACCTCTTGCTCGCTCTTTCACGTAAATAAAGCAGACAATCTGCATTGAATCGTCTGTAAAGACAGTTTGTCGAAAGGCTTGAACTATGAAGAAATGGTCTCTGCTTGTCATCTGTTGCGCCGCGCTCGCCATTGCTGGCTGCAACCCGCCTGCCGCAGACACACCCGCTCCGGAGTCTACGGGCGGCAAGGAAGTTGGCCAGCAAGCCAGCGCTGAGCCCGAGACGGCTGCTGCAGGCAAGCTGACTTGGGCGGCGAACTACGACGACGCCCTGAAGCAGGCGAAGGCCGAAGACAAGTTCGTTCTGATCAAGTACACCGCCGTCTGGTGCGCTCCGTGCCACCAGATGAAGGATGAGATGGAGGCAACAGACATCTCCGCCGACATGGCTAAGGTGATCTTGGTCGAAGTGGACATCGACAAAGAGAAGGATAGCAAGGCGGTCAAGGATTACATGACCTCCCCGAGCATTCCGTACGTTGTGCTTCTGGACAAGGACGGCAAGAAGATTGCCGACAAGACGGGATACAAGGACATCCCGGACTTTGTGGGCTGGGTCAAAACCAGCACCACTCAGGTTTGATTATCGAATAACCTAAACAACATGAGGCCCAGACTCGCAAAGTCTTGGCCTCTCGCATAATGAACCCATGTTCGACGAGACGCTTGAGGAAGCTTGGCAGAAACGGTTTGGAGTCGCACCTTCTGAGGGCTTTCCCGAGATCGACCGATTTCTGACTCACCGCAGCGTCCGCAGCTACTCCAACAAGCCCGTGCCCCGCGAGATCGCCCTCAGCCTGATCGGTGCGGCTCAGAGTGCGGCGACATCCAGCAATCTGCAGCTTTGGACCGCCATCAGCATCCAAGACCCGGAAAAGCGAAGAGAGCTGGCTCACCTCTGCGCCGACCAGAAGCAGATTCTTGACGCCGCCTGGTTCTTCTGCTTCATCGCCGATCTGCATCGCCTGGAGCAGGTTGCCCGAGATGCAGGAGAAGACCCCGATGCCCTCGATTACAACGAGTTCTATATGATGGCAGTGGTGGATGCGGCTCTGGCGGCTGAGCGCATGGTCTGCGCGGCGGAGTCCATCGGGCTGGGCATCTGCTATATCGGCGCGCTTCGCAACGATCCCGAAGGCGTGAAAAAGGCATTGAATCTGCCTTTGAGGACATTCGGTGTTTTCGGTCTTTGCATCGGCTGGCCTGCGGACGAAGCACGCGCCGAGATCAAGCCGCGCCTCTCGCCTTCTTCCGTCTGGCACGAGGAAACCTATAACCATGAGCCGGACACGAACGAGTATTTGGAGCGAATGCGCGCCTTCTATGAAGAACAAGGAATGAAGGGAAGCGTCTCCTGGGCCATGCGGAGCGGCCGCCGTGCGCGAACCGAGTCCTTGACCGGCCGGCATGTGCTCAAGCGGTTCTTGGCAGATCAGGGATTGGATATCAGATGATGGGCGAGCTTTGGAGAGAACTCATCATTCTCGCTGGTGTCGGTGTTGTCTCCCTCCTGATCATGAGTTATCCCGTAGCTGAATTCATGCTCAATCTGCAGCATAGGTCACACGAGTTCATGGGCTTTGAGCGACTCAACGTCGAGAGGGAGCCAGTCACTGATCGGCGGGTCAGGAGGTATGTGATCCAAGCTCGAAGCTCCATTTTCATGGGCTTGACTGCCATCCCGGTCGGCACCCGCATCATCTACCCAACCAACATCCTTGTTCTCATCTTTCTGCTTCCCGCTCTATTCGCGCTCTACTACTGGCTGTTCTCATTGCTGGATAGAAAAACAAGAGGGCCGCATCTCGACGCGTAAAAAATGCCCCGCCACAAGGGTGGGGCTATGTTGGACCAGTACGTTGCCGATAAAAGCTGACTACTGATTCGCTCGCTGCTTGCGCAGGAACGTTGGGATGTCGAAGTCGATGTCGTCGAAGTCCAGCGGCTTGACTGCTTTTGCCGCCGCTTCCTTGGTGGGGCGTGGAGTCGGCATGTCCGGCTTGCGCTCGGACGGCTGGGTGAAGACTTCCTGATCGACGTCGCGTCGCGGTTCTCCAGTCATGCCGGTAGCCAGAAGCGTGATCTGCACCTCTTCGCCCATCGTCTCGTCCAGGACGTGGCCCATGTAGACCGAAGCCTCCTCGGCGTCGGTGAACTGGGTCAGGTACTCCATCGCGTCGTGGATTTCGCCCAGGGAGAAGTCGGGTCCAGCGCTGATGTTGACCAGCAGCTTCTTGGCGCCCATGAGAGTTGTTTCGAGGAGCGGAGAATTCGCGGCGGCTTCAGCGGCGTCGCGGGCCCTCTTGTCTCCAATGCCTCGCCCGACGCCCATGAGGGCGACTCCCGCGTTCTTCATGACCGAGCGGACATCGGCGAAGTCCACGTTGATCATGCCCGTCTGCAGGATGATGTCGCTGATGCCCTGAACGCCCTGGCGCAGGACATCATCGGCGATGTTGAAGGCTTCGTGGAGCGCGGTTCGCTTCTCGACAACGCTCAGCAGCCGTTCATTTGGAATCACGATGAGCGTGTCGGTGTGCTCGCGCATCCGATCTGTGCCGGATTCGGAGAGACGCCGCCGCTTCGGCCCTTCGAAGCTGAACGGTTTGGTGACCACGCCGACGGTGAGGATGTCGAAGCGCATCGCAAGCTCGGCGACTACGGGTGCCGCACCCGTGCCGGTGCCGCCGCCCATGCCGCCTGTGACGAAGACCATATCGGCTCCTTCGATGACTTCAATGATCTGTTTCTCGGATTCGCGGGCCGCTGCCTCTCCGCGTGAGGGGTCGCCGCCCGTGCCGAGGCCCCGGGTCAGCTTTTCGCCCAGATGCAGCTTGACATCGGCGCGGCTGTTGTCAAGCGCCTGAATGTCTGTGTTCATGGCGATGAATTCGACGCCTTGAACGCCCGCCTCAACCATGCGGTTGACGGCGTTGCATCCGGCTCCTCCAACGCCGATGACCTTGATGATGGCCTGGCTTTCAAACAGATTCTTCGGGCTCATAATTGCGGGTCCAAACAACGCGATTCGCAGAACGAATCTTGCTGCTAGGGACGCGGCAGCCTCGTGAAAAGAACCTTTGGCCCGCCTCAAATGAGGCGGAACTTTTCCACAGGGATTGAGGGCGTGTTTCCTGCGGACATGCGCGATCCGATCGTGGGAATCATCATGGGTTCACACTCCGACTTGGAGACGATGAAGCCCGCCGCCGACACATTGGAAGAATTCGGTGTCCCCTATGAATTGGAGATTGTCAGCGCGCACCGGACCCCGATCAGAATGGTCGAGTACGCGCAGTCGGCCAGAGAGCGTGGATTGGAGATCATCATTGCGGGCGCGGGCGGCGCGGCGCACCTGCCGGGGATGACCGCCTCGCTCACCACCCTCCCCGTGATCGGAGTGCCGGTGCAGAGCAGGGCGATGAACGGGCTGGATTCGCTCTACAGCATCGTCCAGATGCCCGCCGGTATTCCGGTGGCGACAGTCGGCATCGGCAACGGGCGCAACGCAGGACTGCTCGCCGTTCGGATGCTTTCCTCAACTCGGCCTGAACTCGCCGAGAAGCTCGCAGCCTTTCATGCGGATCAAGAGCAGATGGTGATGGACCGCAACAAGGAGGTGGCCAAGCGTGGCTGATCCGATCATTCTCGACGGGCGTGAATTGGCGAGGGAGGTGAGGGCCGACCTCAAAGTGCGCTCGGCCGCTCTGCGGGCCAGGGGAATTGTCCCGCGCATTGAGGCCATCGTGGCATCGCAGGACCCCGCCTCATTGGCCTACGTCGCCATGAAGCGCAAGTGGGCGGGCTGGTGCGACATCGAATCAGGAGAGTTCAGCGTCACTTCCGAGATCAGCCAAGCGGAGGTCATGGACAAGGTGGCGGAATACAACGCCGACCCCCGGGTCCACGGCGTCCTCATCCAGCACCCCCTGCCTTCCCACATCCAGGAAGATGAAGTCTTGGAGGCGCTCGGGCCAGAAAAGGATGTCGATGGCATCACGTCGGCCTCGCTCGGAAGGCTCGTGGCGGGGCTGCCCGGCTTCCGCTGCGCCACCCCTCTCGGAATCACAAAGCTGCTGGACAAGTACCAGATCGACTGCACCGGAAAGAATGCCGTCGTCATCGGGCGCAGCGTGATCCTTGGCAAGCCGATGGCCCTGATGCTCCTGGAACGCAATGCGACGGTCACGATCGCCCACTCCAAAACACGCGATCTGGCTGATCTTGTCAGAACGGCAGACATCCTGGTGGCTGCCGTGGGACGCGCCGAAATGGTGAAGGGTGACTGGCTCAAGCCGGGATGTGTCGTGATCGACGCGGGCTACAACAAGGTCGAAGGCAGATCACACGATGTCGGCGATTGCGAATATGAATCCTGCGCCCTAGTCGCCAGCGCAATCACCCCAGTGCCGGGTGGAGTCGGTCCGATGACGGTCGCCAGCCTGCTGGCGAACACCGTCGAAGCCGCAGAAAAGAGAGGATAATTCCCCACTAGATGGGTAAAATATCGCCGTGATCACGCGTCATGCGGAGAGGCTGGTTCGAGAGGCGATGGGG
>JAEYWW010000079.1 GCA_023428805.1 Armatimonadota bacterium
CTTCAGTGCGAGGTGGGTTGGAAGTTCGCACTGAAGTGCGGGAATCCGAGAGCCCGGCTGAAGCGGAGCGGTCCTGAGGGCGCTCAATACAAAAACAGATGCTGACTTTCAAGCCATCGGATGAAAAATGGAGTCCCGGGCACCAAAACCTTCTTAACATTCACATAACCCGACCGAAGTACCTTAACATACGCAGGCCCCGACGAGGGCTTCGGCAGATTGAAAACCCGTTCCCCAGCCATGCTAAACTAGGCGTCCGAATTCGCATCGGAGGTCTTCTCACTTGAGCGCATACACACCTGGTCTCACCGTTTCCGCCGACACGGTCGTTCAGCGGCTTCGCCGCCTCCCCATCAAGGGCGAGGTGATGGTCCGCGAAGGCGACGCCGTTCAGCACGATTCGGTGGTGGCGCGGGCGATGCTGCCCGGACTTCTGCAGACCATCAAGCTTGCAGAAACACTCGGTGTGGAAGCGAAGGAAGTTCCCAGCTTCTTCAAGTTCAAGGAAGGAGACCCGATCGAAAAGGGTCAGCTCGTGGCCGAAACCAAAGGCTTCATCTTCGGATGGGGCAAGGCTTTGGTCGAGTCGAACTATTCCGGCAATGTTGAGACAATCAGCGAAATCACCGGAAACGTCCTGATCCGCGAACCATCCATCCCCGTCGACATGACCGGCTATATCAACGGTCGCGTCGTCAAGGTCATCCCCGAAGAAGGGGTGGTCATCGAAACACGAGGCGCGATGGTGCAGGGCATCTTCGGAGTCGGCGGCGAGCGAAACGGAGTCATCCGAGTCGCGGTCGGCAGCCCCGATGAAATCCTCGACGTTCAGCACATTCAGGACACCGACACCGGAAAGATCCTCGTCGGCGGCGCCGGCGTCACTTATGACGCTCTCGTGCGGGCCAACGAACTCAACGTGGGCGGAATCATCGTCGGCGCGGTCCGCGATGTGGACCTGATCAAGCTCCTTGGCTACGACATCGGCGTCGCGATCACCGGACAGGAGAATATCAACACGACTCTGGTGGCCACCGAAGGATTCGGCAGGCTCAACATGGCGGGACGGACTTTCAATCTGCTGAAGTCCATCGAGGGGCGCAGCGCCAGCATGAATGGCGCGACGCAGATCCGAGCCGGCGTCATCCGGCCCGAGGTCATCGCGCCGATCGAGCATGCGGCGGGCGACGTTCCACCGGAACACGCCGGCTCGCTCCTCCAGATCGGCACACCGATCCGGGTCATTCGCGAGCCGTATTTTGGAATGCTGGGCAAGGTGACGGAACTGCCTCCGCAGCTCCACACCGTGGAATCCGGCGCCGAAGTGCGTGTTTTGAAAGCGAAGCTTGACGATGGCCAGGAGGTGCTCGTGCCCAGGGCCAACGTTGAGATCATCGCCACCTCATGAAAGTACTGGTAGTCGACGACGAACCGACAATTCTTGAAACACTCGAACACCGCCTGCGAAAGGAGGGGTTCAGCACATTTTCCGCTCCCAGCGCGGAGGAGGCGATGCGCCTCTTCCGCCTGGTCAAGCCCGATCTGATCCTCCTGGACGTGATGCTCCCGCAGCGCTCGGGCTTCGAGTTCTGCCGCGCCATCCGCAAGGACAGCCGCGTCCCGATCATCTTCCTCACCGCCCGCGGCAGCGAAGACGACAAGGTGATGGGGCTGGAACTGGGAGGCGATGACTACATCATCAAGCCGTTTTCTCTAGCCGAAGTTGTGGCGCGGGTCCGCTCGGTCATGCGACGCTCCTCAGGAGAACCAGCTCGGGAAACCATCGAAACGGGCGGGCTCAAGATTGACCCCCGCACTCACGAAGCCTGGCTGAACGAGCAGCCTCTGACTCTCTCACCGAAGGAATTCGCGCTCCTCTACTTTCTCTCCCGCAATTCGGGACAGGTGTTCAGCCGCGACACGCTTCTGGATCGAGTCTGGGGACAGGACGCCTACGTGACCTCGCGCACGGTTGATGTTCACATTCGCTGGCTGCGGGAAAGAGTCGAGGAAGACCCGAGCAAGCCGAACCGGATCCTCACCGTTCGCGGCGTGGGCTACAAGTTTGTGAGCTGAAGTTCAGTCTTTCTTGATTGCCCGCAGGATGGGGGCCAGCCGCTTCTTGTCCCAGGGAGTGAACCCCATGCTGGCGGATTGGCGCATTTCGGCTGCATGCCGCAGATGCCGCCGCGCGATGGTCAGCCTGCCTCGCCGCAGGTGCAGGATCGCGGACCACTCGCGCGCATAGACATCGATGGTGGTGAATTGGGCGTTGGCCTGGCTCTCGCGGGCAAGAATCTCGCCCAATTCACTCTCGGCTCCGTTGAGGTTGTCCAGTCCGATGAATATGACCGCTTGAGCGAGGTGCATCGCCGCCGTCACGCGCCAATTTGAATCCTCCTGACCGATCTGCCTGATTTCACGCAGGCAGGCGTCTGCTTTTGCGTAATCGCCCTCCACCGCCTGAAACATCGCCTGGTTGCCCAGGAGCTGCGACCTTTCCGGCATCCGGCGCTGGTAGTAGCTGGCCGCCAACGCCCTCTCGAATGCTTCATTCGCATCCCTGGGTCGATTGATGTGCTGATAGGCCACCGCCAGCCCGTGGAGCAGCAGTGCGACCGCGTCACCATCCCTCAGCTTCTCCGCGACGACGACGCTTTTCTCGATAATTCGGGCCGCCCCCGCAGCGTCGCCCGTCATGATCTTGGGCGCGCTCAGCCACCGGACAGTTTCACCCAAAAGGCGCGTGTCCTGGTTCTCCATCGCGATCTGCGACGCAGACTGGAAGGATTGCAGCCCCGGCTTCACCTCGCCGCGCAGATATTCGGTGACGCCGCGAAAATGGAGAAGCCACCCGTAGAGCGGGCGAATCGGCTCGACATGAGGCCAGAGGCGTTTGACCAACTCGGTGAGCTGGATGCCGGGAATGACCGACGCGAGGTCGGGCGCGGCCCGCATCAGGTCTAGGG
>JAEYWW010000309.1 GCA_023428805.1 Armatimonadota bacterium
GGCGTCATGCTTCAGCTTGTCGTCGACCGTGACGGGCGGCGGATTGGTCGTTCCGGTTGTCGCCGACCCTGTCGTTGTGGTTTCACCTGATGTTCCAGCAGGCTTGTTGTTGCCGTTGCATCCGGCGAGCATCGTTGCGGCCGCAATGGCGGCGAACGCCCAATATCCCTTAGTCACCCTCATCACTTCACCGTGTGGCTCTTCAGTCGAAGGACCAGCATCCGAGCATATTCTGGTCCGATCATCTCACGAGTCATACGCACCATGCCCACTCCAGGACTCCACCATGTGCGCGTTTCCGACAAAATTGGCTTGCCGTCGATCTGCCAGGCCGCTTTGGATTCGATCGACCAGGCCTTCATTCGGCCCATGTTGGTATCGACTTCCTCTTCACCGAGGACCTTCACTCGAACCTCAAATGGACCAACTGTGCTGTCGACCCGTTGGCCGGTGCCCTTCCAAATCACTTCTTCTCCCGCTTTCAAAGTCGCGGGGACGAGGGGCATCGGAGGGTCGAATTTGGATTTCCCATCCTTGGCTTCGACCTGAACGATTCCTTTGTCTGTCGCCTGCCAGACAATCAGCTCCCGATCTGCCGGATTCTTGACCTCAATGGTGGCCTTCTCGCCATCAAGCTGATTGACGCTCATGGTCATTTCCGCCTGGGTGGACTCCCGCTGTTTGCCCGGCTCCTGCTGCATGAAATCCAGGGAGTAAGTCCAGCTCACATCCTTCTTCCACGGGGCGAGGTCCTTGACTTGAGTGGAGAGGGGTGTCTGCAGTGGTTGTTCAGCCAGCTTTCCGGGGTTGGATGCTTCTTCGTGTGAACTGGCTTCCGCCTTCGGTCCAGGCTGGCATCCGATCAGAGTGGAGAGCGCGATCAGGGCGAGGGCGTGCTTCATCATCTGTTTTCACGTTCAAACTGGTTGATCTGGTCCACGGCGGCCTGGGCCAATTCTGGCTCACTCAGGCGGGTGATCTGGATTGTGCGCTCCATGAGAGGGGTGCTGATGCGGGGGGCGGCGTAGGCGATTCCGTCCACCACGAGCAGGAGCTGGAAGCCCGGGTTCTCATGGCTGTACTTCCACAATCTCATTCGACCTTCGTCGGTCAGGTTGATCGTGATGTCCGCGTAGGTCCGTTCGTTCGGGCCGGGGTAGGTGCTGATAGAGGCGCCCGTCAGGTGATTGTCGTTGACGAGAATGATGGCGTCTTTGAGGATTTTTTGCGGCTTTTCGGCCAGAAGCGCGATATTCTGCTTGCTGTACCGGGAGCGCAGCGATTGCACGACGTCCTCGGCGGGAATCTCCTTGTTGACAATCTTCAGAGCTTCCGTGATGTAGATGCCCCGGATCATGTCGGTGCTGGGATTGAATTTCTTGCCGATCTCTTTGGACGCGCGCTCAGCGAGGTCGGACATGAAGGGTTCACGAACAATGCCGTTGAGCGTCTTGATCTCGCCGCCCACGTTGACCTGGACGGGGACCGGCACTTCGATGACGATTCCGTTGAGCAGAGCGGTTGTGCTCAGGCTTTCCGAAGGCTTTCCGTCCAACTGACTCTGAATGTCGAGTTCGAGCTTTTCCTTCAGAGCCGGATCGCCCGCGATGGCTTTTTCAATGTCTTCCACCTTCCAGCGAATCTCCCGGGGAGGAAGCTTGGTCTCATCCTTGTCGTTGACACGCTCAATGAGATAGCCGAGTGCGGCTTCATCCCCGCCGAGGCTCTGGATGAACTCGCGCATGGGAAGTCGGCGCGCATTGCTCATCTCCTCACTGTCGCTTCCACGGCTCATCTCATTGTCGCCGCCCTGCACTTCGGCAAGCTGGGCGATGGAATTGGAGACGATGATCCTCCAGCCGCGATCTGGCCTGACCGCCACGAGGTTGATGCGCCCGGGCTTCTCTTGAATCAACTCGTAGTTCATGAGACGCTGCCAGGCATATGCCTTCCATCCACCATAAAGGGCTCCCATGACGACCGCCGCACCGACGGCGATTTTGATCGAGGCTGGAATTTTGCGCGACATGGGAACTGTGGAACCTGCTGGGATTCAACAGTTTACCGTTCGTCGCAGGTTCCCAGACCCGCAAGGGTTCGGGCTGCGACTCAAGAAGGTACGATCACAATTCGATGAGGGCAGAGGAAGCAGGCGCGAGGATTGCCGCCGAAGTGGGGAAGGCGGTCATTGGACAAAGGCGTGTGGTCGAGCAGACCATTGCCGCGTTTTTTGCCGATGGTCATGTCCTTCTGGAAGGTGTCCCGGGTCTGGCCAAGACTCTCCTGGTCCGTTCGCTCTCGCTGGCGATGGATTTGGAGTTCCGGCGAATCCAGTTCACGCCCGACCTGATGCCGAGCGACGTGATCGGCACCAACATCTTCGACCCCAAGACTGCGGACTTCAAGCTCCGAAAGGGGCCGATCTTCACGGCGGTCATGCTGGCGGACGAAATCAATCGCACGCCTCCCAAGACCCAGGCGGCCCTGCTCGAAGCCATGGAGGAGCGCCAGGCGACGATTGATGGCGAGCGTTTTGAGCTGCCTTTCCCCTTCATGGTCTTCGCCACCCAGAACCCGGTTGACTACGAAGGCACGTATCCACTGCCCGAAGCGCAGCAGGACCGCTTCCTGATGAAAGTCATTCTGGAATACCCCCCGGCGGCCGACGAGATCACCGTTCTCAAAAACGCCCACGCGGGATTCCGAAGTCAAAAACTGGGAGAGGCGGGAATTCAGGCCGTAGTCAATGCGGACACGATTCGCACCGTGCGCGCGGAGATTCAGGGCGTGACGGTCGAAGACAAAATTTTCAACTACATCTACGAGATCGTCTCCGCAACCCGCGCCAACCAGGACATTCTTGTGGGGGCGTCTCCGCGCGCCGGCCTCGCCCTTCTCGCGACGTCCAAAGCCATCGCCGCCATGCGGGGAAGAAACTTCGTGATTCCCGATGATGTCAAGGAACTGGCCCTGCCCGTGCTGAGGCATCGAATCATGCTGCGGCCGGAGGCGGAGATCGAAGGATTGACGACCGACCAGGTGCTGGGCATTCTCGTCGACGCCCAGCAGGTTCCGCGCTAGATCAGAAATGAGAGTCTTGTTTCTGCGTCGGCAGCGGACAGGAGGACTCGCCGCCCTCACGAACGCCTACGCTGAAGCGCTCGATGAATTCGATGTTGAAGCGGTGATCGATGACGCCGAGAGCTGGATTCCGAACGAAACGGGATGGTCGGTGGATCGCCAGGTCAGCAAGGCCGTCAAGCGAGCGGCCCAGGGCTTCAACATGGTCCACGCCTTCGGATACCGCGCCGCCTGGGCCTGCTCGGAGGCGTTTTATGTCCGCCAGCCCTGGATTTACACCGCCTACGACCAGCCCAAAACGACCAATGGTCAACTGATTGATCGGCTCAATGCGGCCCGTCGGGGAGTGGCCAGTTCACGGGCCGTCCTCACCGAATTGTCCGAGGCGGACACGCTCGGGCTGGAGGTCATCTCCCCAGGAGTCAGGGCTCTTCCCCCCGCCGGCGATCTCCTGACCGAACGCCGCCGTCTGGGAATTCCCGAGGAGGCTTTTGTGGTTCTCGCTTGCGGCCGGGCCGTTGCCGAGCGGGGATTCGATCAGCTTGCCGAAGCCATTCCCGCCATCCGGGAATCCCGCGAAGGCGTCCACTTCATTTTCGGATTGCAGGGAGAGGTTGGATTCGAGACCCACGGCGCGCAGATGATCGGCACTCAGCCCTCGCTCCATCCCTGGATTTCCGCCGCCGATCTCGTGGTCGTTCCCAGCCGCCGCCAGGGAT
>JAEYWW010000312.1 GCA_023428805.1 Armatimonadota bacterium
GTCGGCAGCGTCTGATGTGTATATGAGACAGCCATTGACGTCTACACGGAAGAGAGCTGGAAAGATGGCAGAACGACACTCTATCTCAAGGCTTATCAAACGGAGATGGATCAAGTTGCTCTCGCTGTTGACAAGCCCTTTTATGACGCCAAACGAGATTGGGATCGGGGATTTTCACTGGTCTATCCCGAATTCGCCCTCAGCAAGTCGTGGGTGAAGTTGCTCTGCCTGGATGCGAGATGCCGCTCCCGCTCCGGTGATGCCGATGGTGCGATCCAGCGGTTGGAGGCCGCTCGAAAGCTGGGCGCACTGACTTCACAAGACCCTACGCTCATCAGCCTGCTTGTAGGAGTTGCAGTAGAAGCCATCACACTTCGCGCGGCTGGCCCTGTCGCGTCCGATCTCGCTGAAGATCCTTCGGCTCTTAAAGCTCTGCAAAAAATGCTCAAGCAGACGGAATGGTCCCCGAATTTTGCAAGAACTTTTCGGGTAGAAGCCTATGTCGAACTCGCCACTATGAGAAATTTATCCGCAAAAGATATTTACAATCAGTACAGATGGAAAGATTACATTAACCTGCCTGAATCCCAATACAAGATCAAAGACGGATTGCCGACCAATCCACCCGCGAAGGCTGTCGCGGCTGAATCCATGCGATTCTGGAATGAATTTACACCTCGGATAGTGTCAGGTGAATCAGACATAAAACTTGCAAGGGACATGGATAGTGGTGGTGCGACATACACCGGAGACTTCAACATACCCAAGAGCCTTGCGTTGACGAATCAACCTGTTTACGCCCCAACTTTTGAAGCCCGCGACAAGATGCTCACCGAACGGATGACGCTCAACTCCTTCATCGCGGTGCTTATCTACCGAAACGAACACAACCGCTGGCCCGCCAACGTCGTCTCAGCCGGCCTCACCCCAGCCGAAACCACCGATCTCGCCGTGAAAGCGCCTCTCGGCTACCGTGCTTCCGGAAAGGAAGTCCGCGTCTGGCACGTGGATCGGGATCGCGTGGACAACGGCGGCCGAACCCCGCAGGAAGCCTCCGCCGCCAAAGCCACCGGGTTCGACGCCGTCTATATGCACCCCTGGCCGAGAGCGTTTAGAAAGCCGGGAGCCGTTCCCGGCCGATGACGCATCAGCTATCCTTGGGATCGGGGAAGGGGGACTGATGAAGAAATTCGTTCTTTGGGCTTCCATGATTGCCGGGATCATCATCAGCCTCGCCACAATTGCCGGATTCGCACTCTGGGCCACCAGCGGATTTGCGGCGTCGAGCGGGGATGCGGAAAAACAATGGTCCATTTGGAAGAAGAACGGGCTTCCGACGGTTGTCGGCGAAGTGGATCAACGCGGTGTGCCCGACAGCCAGAACGCTTTTCTGCCCTTGTTCACGAACAAACTGGGCGTCCCGCCATTCAGTTCGACTACCCTCCCACGGGCGGATGATCTCTATTTTGATGAGAGCTTTCACGACGGAACAGCCAAGGCATTCTTCGAAACCCATGAGATGGAGCTTGACCGCATCGCCGCCGCGACGAACCTCTCCGCATTCGACCCTCAGCGAGACTGGGATCAAGGATATGCGATCAAATTCTCCGAATACTCCACTTCGAAAGCATGGGTGAAGTTTCTCTGCCTGGATGCGCACTACCGTTCGCGCAATGGCGATTTTGGCGGAGCCATTGCGCGGCTCAAGGCCGCCAGGCGGCTGACCGCCTTCTGCGCCCAGGATTCGACCCTCATCAGCCTCCTCGTCGCATTCGCCAGCGAGGCGCTCGTCCTCCGTTGGACAGGCATGGTGGCATCCGAAATGGCCGATAATCCATCGGCTCTCCAGTCATTGCACCAGATGATGAATCAGACCGAGTGGCAGCCAAACTACGAGCAGGTCTATCGTGGTGTGGCCTACTTGCAGCTTGTGACCGCACGCAACGTTCCTGCGCTCGAACTTTATCAACAGTTCACCAACAGCGGGTATGTGACTGGCAAGCACTCCGGCCCGATCCAGCGCGATGGCCTGCCGCGCAGCGCCTCATCTCGGGCGGTGGCGGCAGAAATCATGCGCTACTGGAACGAATTCTATCCTCGCGTCCAAGCCGGAGAGACAGATATCAAACTGGGCAGGGATATGGAGGCGCGTGCTGCGGCGATGGCCAACAGCGGCCTTATTCCTCAAGTCATTGCTTCTGGGCTACAAAGTAACTATGCGTCGATCTATGTGGGGCAGGAGAGAATGTTTGCCAACCGTTTGACTTTGAATGCGTTTCTGGTGACTCTCCGCTACCGTCAGCAGCATGATCGCTGGCCCGCTTCGCTGGCCGAAGCAGGGCTCTCCCCCGCCGAATCCACCGACCTCCTCACGGGCGGGCCGCTCGGATACCGGGCAAAAGGCAGCGAAGTCAGGGTCTGGAATGTCGGCTTAAACAAGACAGATCAAGGCGGCATCGCACAAGTAGAAGCAAAGCCCAACGGCCCCGGATACGACGAGGTTTACCTCCACCCCTGGCCCAAGGCTCGCCGCAAGCCCGTATCAACTACGCCATGAACAAATACGTCAAGTGGACCGGATGCGCGTTGGGAGGGCTCGCCTTCGGGGGACTGCTCCTGGGAGCGGGCTGCTGGACTCTGGCCGGATTCGCCGCATCGCACGGCGTTGTTCGCATCGCCGTGCGA
>JAEYWW010000319.1 GCA_023428805.1 Armatimonadota bacterium
TCACCACCCCGCGCTCCCAAAGGCTCTATACAATCGAAGGCGTCGACAACTCCGGCAAAGTTCCGATCTACCAGTTCAAGCGCGGAGCAAACGCCGTAAAGAACGGCGAGGCCGCAACTGAGGAGGAGCGCGCTGCCTATAAGAGGATGATCGACGGCTGGGAAGTCGTGCTTGAGGGCGCGGAAGTCAGCGACGCCCGCATCGAAGCTCCCACACCCGGCGTCTACCAGCCGAGCTTCCACTTCTCCTCCGAAGGTGCGAGGAAGATGGAGGCCTTCTCCAGCAAGTACCGCAATCAACAGGAGAACATCGCCTTTGTCCTGGATGGAAATGTCCTGTCCATCGCACATATCCGAGATGGAGCCGTTCTCAGCGACAGCGCCGTCATTGAAGGACAATTCGACAGCGATTATTTGAAGACCCTGACCGCCTTGGTCAAAGCAGGCGCGCTTCCGGTTGATCTCAAGGAAGAATCCGCGCTGAAGGTCGATCCAACCATCGGCGCGAAGGCGTTCGACCAGATGGTGATCGCCGGCCTCATCAGCTTCGCCATCACCTGCCTCTTCCTGATCGTCTACTATGCGTTCCCCGGCATCATCGCCACGGTCGGAATGCTGCTCTACGTCCTCTTCTCACTCACCGTGCTGAAGATGATGAACGCGACCTTCTCGCTGGCGTCCATCGCCGGCTTGATTCTCTCGATTGCGATGGCGGTCGATGCGAACATACTGGTCTTTGAACGACTGAAGGAGGAGATGAAGGCCGGAAAACCGCTCCAAAAAGCGGCTGAACTTGGGTTCAAACAGGCTTTCAGCGCGATCTTCGACTCCAACTCGACGACGATCATGACGTCGGCGGTGCTGTGGTTCCTCGGAACAGGGCCGGTCAAGGGCTTCGCAACAACGCTCATCATCGGCGTTCTCATCAGCTTCCTGACCGCCTTCGCGATCACCCGCTCTATTCTCCTCGGCCTGCTCGGCCTCGGAATCGGCACGAACCCCAAGTGGTACGCCATGAACCGAAGCTGGTTCGGCGAGAAGCTGGAAGACAGCGCGGAATCCAAGCCGATCGACATTCTCGGCAAGAGAAATCTCTACTTCGCCATTTCCTTTGGCTTGGTCGCGATCGGCGCGGTCTTCATCGGGTTGGGCGGCATCAAGCCCAACGTCGAGTTTGCCGGAGGCTACGAAGCCGTCTTCCAGCAGCCGGCCGGCCAGCCCTTCAACCCCGGCGAGATTCGAAGCGCCCTGGAAAAGGACCAAATCAAAGACCCCAACATCAAGTCTGGCGAAGGCAAGGATGGTCGGCTCGTCTACGTCACAGTTCCTCTTGATGGCGGCCTGGCCAACTTGACGGATGCCGAAGCGGTCAACAAAATCGCCGCCGCCGCGAATCTGCCGATTGAGAACTCCAGCTACAACAAGATTGGTCCTACGGTCCAGCAGGAGACGATCAACAACGCAATCAAAGGCGTCGTCATCAGCTCCTTGTTGATCTTGTTCTTCCTTGCGATTCGCTTCGGTGTGGCGCTCGGAGGCTTCAAGAACGGCATCAAGTTCGGTCTTTCCGCCACGATTGCCTTGATGCATGACGTGCTGTTCGTCATCGGCTTGGCGGCGGCAGTCGGCTACCTGCTCGGTTGGGAAGTCAGCGCGCTCTTCATCACGGCCATGCTGACGGTCATCGGCTTCTCGGTTCACGACACCATCGTCATCTACGACCGAATCCGAGAGAATCTGCGCAAGCCGCATCGTGGGCAGACGTTCGAGCATCTGGTGAACAAGTCGATCACGCAATCCTTTGCGCGATCCATCAACACTTCGTTCACCGCGATTCTCAGCCTCATCATCCTGATCGCCATCGGCACGACGACACCGGACCTCAAGTTCATGTGCGTCACGATGCTGGCGGGCATCCTCGTCGGCACCTATTCGTCGATCTTCAACGCCTCCCCGATCCTGTATATGTGGGACAAAGCGACCATCAAGCGCAAGGGCGAGGCCCACGGCCTCATGGCCGAATCGGCCCGCGAGCAGGCCGAACGAGCCCGCGCCGTAGTCGCCGAACAGGCTCCTTCAGTTGGCGGACAGTACGGCCAGGTCAAGCGAAAGTCGGCCGTGGACAAAGCCACGCGCAATATCGACGAAGAGTAGCCGCCGCTGTCAAAAGCAATTCAATCCTCCGCTTCAAGCGAAGCGGAGGATTGTTTTTTTCAAGTCATGTCAAATCAAGTTTGCCAACCGGTCAGCCAGCATCTTCAGCACCTTTCCTCGATGGCTGACCGCATGCTTCTGTTGAGCTGTCAAGTCGGCCATCGTGCAGTCCAGTTCAGGCAGCCAGAAGATGGGGTCATAGCCGAATCCCCCCTTCCCGCTCGCCTCCTGCGCGATCTGCCCTTCGCACGTCGCCTCAAAAACCTCCACTTCGCCGCTCGGCGATGCGAGCGCGACGCAGCACCGAAATCTCGCCCCCCTCTGTTCAACTCCCTTGAGGCGCTCAAGAATGATCTGCATTTTCTCGGTGAAGGGCGTGTCTTCGCCCGCAAACCTTTTGCTCCAGATTCCGAGTTCCCCAGGTATTGCGTCGATCTCCAATCCGGCATCGTCGGCCAGGCACCATTCTCGTGTGTGCTCCATCGCGGAGCGTGCTTTGATCACAGCGTTGGCGGCATAGGTGTCGCCATCCTCATCCGGCTCCGGCGCCCCCGAATAGTCCGCAAGGGTCCTGATCTCCAGACCCGGGAACCTCTCCCCCAAAATCTCCACCATTTCTCCCGCCTTCTTCGAGTTGTGAGTGGCGATGACGAGGCGGCTGATGGATGGCATTGAGGGGTGTTTACCTGCTCTTTTGAAACTGGATCGGGCAAGTCTGATGCGTCGTCTTAGAAGACATGGCCGATGCTCAAATCCAACGAGGCCTCAAGACAGCCTTCGAATACACCTATCGCCACGACGACTGGGTGAGCCCGCTGGAGGATGAATGGGAGGGGTTGTCGGCGGAGGAGGCGGCATGGCGTCCGGCTCTTGATGCCAAAACCATCTGGGAAATTGTTCTCCATACGGCGGTCTGGAATGAGAACATCATTGAACGCATCACAAGGGGTGAGCT
>JAEYWW010000385.1 GCA_023428805.1 Armatimonadota bacterium
GATTGCGCGGGCTGAACTTGCTTTGGGCAGGTCGTTGGTTGACATTTGCATTTCACCTCGACGCTTCGCCGGGTTTAATCGTCTTGAGTCATATGATCCTGGAACGTCCCGCCCGCGCATGGAGAATCCGGTCCCGCAGCCTGGAGTCGGAGGATCGGCTGATGCGCGAGCTGGGCATTCCCCGCCTGCTGGCGATAGTCCTCTCCCAGCGCGGCATTGTCGATCCCGAACAGGCGCAGAAATTTCTCAACCCCACTCTTGACGATCTGCATCCCCCGCATCTCCTGCCCGATTTTGAGCCCGCCAAGCGCGAAATTCTCGCCGCCCGCGATGCCGGACAGACCATCTATGTGCACGGCGACTACGACGTCGATGGCGTGACCAGCGCGACGATCTTCACCAAGTTCCTGCAGAAAATCGGCTGCAAAGTGATCCCCCACGTGCCCCACCGCATGAAGGAGGGCTACGGCATCCATATCGACGCGGTGCGCTGGGCCAAGGAGCGGGGCGCGCATCTTTTTCTGACCTGCGACTGCGGCATCAGCGCCCACGATCAGCTTGACGCCGTGCATGAAGCCGGAATGAGGGCGGTCGTCACCGATCACCACGAACTCAAGGAGACCCTGCCCAACGCGGTCGCCGTAGTCAACCCGCATCGCGGAGATTCCGACTATCCCTTCGCCATGCTGAGCGGCGCAGGGGTTGCCCTCAAAGTCTGCGCGGGAATTGTCCCCGAGGTTGACCGCCAATGGGAGCCGGACAAGGCGATCAAGTCGTTCTACGGCAACTACATGGATTTGGCGGCAATGGGAACCATCGCCGACATCATGCCGCTGGTCGATGAGAACCGGATCATCGCCAAATTCGGCCTTCCCGTCATCCAATCCGCAAAACGAAAAGGAATGCAGGCTTTGCTGGAAGTGGCCGAGCGCATGAATCTCGACCGCCCGCTTGCCGCGCATGACGTGGGATTCCAGCTTGCTCCCCGGGTCAATGCCGTCGGTCGGATCGGGGACGCTGCCGATGCTCTCCAGATGATGCTCACCTCCGATCTCGACGAAGCCCGCACCATTGCCCGCCAGCTCGACAAGCTCAACCGCGAACGCCGAGCCGAGCAGGAGAAGATGGTCGAAGAAGCGATGGCGATGATCGAGGAGAGCGGCGTGCCTGAACGCGGAGTGCTTCTCGTCGCACGGCAGGGCTGGCATCCGGGCATCATCGGGCTTGTCGCCAGCAAGCTGGTCGAGAGATTCCATCGCCCCGCCTTCGTCGTCGCTCTTGGCGAAGACGGCAAAGGCAAGGGCTCAGCGCGATCAATCAGCGGCTACCACCTTGCTGAGGCTCTCAACTCGACCCACGGGCTGCATTTGGGCGGCGGCGGGCACGAACTGGCGGCGGGGTTCTCAGTTGACGGGATGACCATTGACGATCTCCGATCCGCGCTCACCCAGCGGGCGATCGACACCATGTCACTGGAGGAATTCGAGCCGAAATTGATGATCGACGCGCAGATTGAGCCCTGCGATGTGGACGATGCCGCCGTCGAAGCCCTCCGCCAGTTGGAGCCATTTGGAGCCGCCAATCCGCAGCCGATGTTCAGTGCGAAAGGCGTCAAGTTCCAATCATTGAGGACTGGCAGCAACCCAGATCACGCCTTCCCCACCCTCGATTGCGACGATCAAGCGGTACCGAGTGTGAGTTGGACGCTCGGGCCATTTTTCCGGGAATTGGAAGTCGGAACAGAGCTTGAGGTTGCATTCCGGCCTGAATTCAATGAGTTTCGGGGCCGGAAAACCCTCCAGTGGAAGCTGGAGGACGCGAAGCCTTACTTGGGCATCTGAGCGCCGACCTTGATCTTCAAGAGCAGGGTCTCGCTCTGCCGTCGAACCTTCAAATCCAGTTCATCTCCGATGGCGAGATTGAACAGGATCGTCGCGAACTGAACTTCATTGCGCACTTTTTGACCATTTGCCTCGATGACAAGGTCCCCCGGCTCCATGCCGCCCTTCGCCGCTGGTCCCTTGTCGACAACTGATTCGATCAAAGCACCCATCTGCGGCGCCTTCTTAAAGTAGACGCCGATGGACGGATGCTGAACGTTATGTCCTGGCGTCAGGAATCCCTGGACAACTCGATCCAAAAGTTTCGGGCCGTATGCATAGCCGATCGTGAGTTCGCCGGGTCCAAACTGACTGGCTGCGCCGCCGCCCGAACCACCGCGCTGGGCGTTGCCTAATCCGTTCTGGGAAATTGTCTTTTCTTCCGTCTCTGCTTCGGAAATCATCGCGCCGAGGATGCCGAGCAACTCACCACGTTCGTTGAACGCCAACGCGCCATCAACCTTGGCTTTGCTCTTCTCAAGCCGGATTTCGTTGAGGGGCGCATATCGTTTGGAAGGCTCAAGGTTGCCGACTCGATCTCGTTCTCCCAACTCGCCCCAAACCGGTCCTCCGGTGGTGACGGCAAGAATCCGCTCCCCGCTCTGGCTCGCGGCAGCCGACACACGAATGGGCGCGCCGCTGTCCTTCTGCCAGCCGTTCGCCTGAAGCAGGACAAGCTGAGTCTCCTCATCCTTGGCCAGTTGTGTGAATTGATAGGGTGCGCCGGCAACGGTTCCCGGAAACACAACCGCCCCCATTGTCGCGCTGCTGTGGGCAATGAACCAGCCGCGGGCGTCAATCAGCGCCCCGACGCCGCTGTTGCTTCCATTTGCATGGGTGTTCAGCGCGGCCACGGACTTGTCAAGCCGACGCCACAGATTTTCCTCTTCAAGCTGACGCTGAAGAAGGTCATCCGCTGATGCCATCACGGCCGCCGCAAGGCTAGCCACCAAAAACAACGTCTTCATCACGCTTTACTTCTGTCGCCTTTCCGGCGCGCCCAGTTCTGGGAGTGCCCTGGTTGACGATGACCACTGTGGAATCTGGATCAATGTTGGCCGAATCTGCGCTCAACTTTGCAGATTCAAGCGGGGCACCCGGTGCAATTCCCTGAGTGAATTCCCCCGAATCCATTGCAGCCCCGCCGCCTCCGCGTGACTTCATCGCCGAAGGCTGGGTTTGCGCCCGCGTTCCCTCGTCTTCAGTTGGAGCCAGCACAACAGTCGGCGCCGCAGGAGTCTCCAG
>JAEYWW010000045.1 GCA_023428805.1 Armatimonadota bacterium
CGCAGCATCTGATCCGCGAAGCATCCTTCCAAGGAAAGGCGAAGAAGTTCGGCTTCATCGTTCCAACCCCCACAGTGCCCACCGTCGCAGAGGCAAAGAACGAGGTCTTTTCGCATCTCATGAAATATGTCCAATCCTCGCCGATGGGAGGTGCTCTTGGAGGATCCGGATTGCCCACCCTGAGATACAAGCCTAAGCCAGTCGAAGTCATCGCGACATATGAAGTGGGAGATTATGAAGCAACTGTCCTCAAAGCTGCGGAAGGAGAGGCGGTTCATAAGTGGCTGAAGGACAACCGATTTGACACAACCGAGGCGCAGGCGACCTGGCTGGATGGATACGCAAGGCGAAGCTGGTATTTCACTGCCATCAAGTTCGCCAAGGAAGCCAAGCAAGGCGATCAAACCCACGCCATCCGGATTTCCTGGAAAACCGACAAGCCGTTCCACCCGTTCAGCATGCCACGCGACGCCTGGCCCAAGAATGGAAAGAAGTCAATGGCACTCTTCTTTTTGACAACGGGCTACCCGGCGGCGCGGTACGCCGGGACAGAAATTCCTTGGGAAGCCACGCGATACTCGGCGGCCCAACTCAACAAGAAATCGCTCGACGATCTGGCCGCACAAGCGGGCATTGATCGGTCGTTGCTCCCGGTCGAAGAGGCTCAGATGACCCCGTTCATCAACACCGACAACGCGGCGGGATTTGGGAGAGATGTCGAGTTTTCCGTGACGTTGCCGAATATCAACATTGCCAAATCTGACAGCCAACTCAGCCTGTCACGACTTTTCCAGCCGTTAATAAGATGAGTGAATCCAAAGGCAGCGGCCCCAGGTGGCTGGTCGGCACAGCGGTTGGGTCTGGCAGTGTCATCGGACTGCTGGTGATCGGATGGTTGAGCCTGCCAGTAGAAAATAAGGGTTCAGATTTGACACTGAGAGCAAGACCTGCCTCCTTCTTCAGCTCCGAAATCCATGTCACGATCGCGAACAACACACTCCATCATCTTGATCGAGGCACTGTCAATCAAGATTGGCCAAGCAAGATGGTTCTCTTGTACACCCACCAAGAGACCGACATTGCACCCAGAGAGCAAGTTGTGGAGAAAGTGAGCCTTCAACCAAATTCGGATACCAGAAGTGGCCTGCAAACGGTTCAAATCTTTGCTGGCGGGGAGCATTCCACAGCATCGACGGAAGTCTGGGTAATCAATTTCAACGGAAAAATCTGGGCCATCAAGTGACGGTCATTGCTTCGCGGGCCAGGGCCAGTTGATAGTGTTGTCGCCACTACTGGCAATGCCTCGACCTTCCCTCTTGAATCCGGCCCGGGTCAGGAATTCATCCATCGGCAGCTCCTCGGTCGACGTCACGCATCGATCATAGATCGGCCCCAAAGCCGCCCCGCCAAACTCAACGCACAGTTCGCGCAGTCGCGAAGGAAGATAGCCCGGCTTACCGTCTTTATTCTCCTCATAGAGCTTCTTCAGCACGTCATCAAGCGACTTCTGTCCTTTCGTCTCCAGCCGGATCGCCAGATCGAGGCAGGCGCCGATCACTTTGCCTTTCTGGTAGTAGCTCACCCCTCCAAACCCCTGGCTTCCGCCTGCCTGCCACACCTTGAGGCTCGACTCTTCGGCGGAGACTTTGAGGCGCGATTGGTTGCGGAGGAAGCCCGCCCATGCACCGCCCATGTCATTCTGAAAATCCTGCTGGCTGGCCAAACCCGCCCGCAGCAGCATCACATCGGCGTAGTAGTCGCTCACGCCCTCCAGCCACCAGAGCGTGCTGACCGTCGGAGCCTTGGTGTAGTCGAACGGGCCGAGCGGCCGCTCACGGATGGTCTTGACATTGAAGGCATGGAAATACTCATGCGAGATCAGACCGGCGGCATTCGCCGCGTTCTTGGAATAGATGCCGAGCCGGGTCGAGGAAAGATGCTCCAGCCCGCCATAGCCGCCGTTGAAATCACAGAAGAAGACGTACTCGTCATACGGAAGCGAGCCGAACATCTTGAAATTCGCCTCCACGATGGGCTTTGCGACATTGGCAAACGCCTCCATATCCGCCCCGCTGGAGCTGCCGTATCCGACCATGCGATGCTTCTTGCCGCCGACTTCAAAAGTGGCCGTCAAGAGTTTGCCCGAGAGGACAAACGGACTGTCAATGAGCTGGGTGTAGTTCTTGGCTTGGGCGATCGTAATGCCCTCGCCGAGGGTGGTTGGAAGCGCAATGGCCAGATCGCCGTAGCCGTCGTCCGTCAGAAGCTGCTGGGGCTTATTCTCGTCGCCGACGAACCAGCCCAGAACGCCCGGACCGCTGACAAACATCTCCCCTTCGCGGACTCGCAGGTTGGGAGAGAAGTTGCCCCCGCTCTCCTTCACCTTGTAGACCACCTGATCCGCGCCGCCCTGAATCGTCCACAGATTGACGTCAGGCCCCTGCACCGCTTCAACCTCCTTTCCGTCGCGGGTGAACTTGGGTTCAACCACCATCTCCCCGTAGTTGAAAATCTCATAATCTCCCGGAGCCCACGCGGGCATTCGAAACTCGTTCGCAGGCGACTCCAACTTGACGGTCACCCGCGCCATCTTCTCGCCGGGAAGAGGAGTCACGCTGTAGAACGCCGCCTGCGAGAACGCGGAAACCGCAATGGCGGCAAGGCAGAAAATTGAGCGACGCATGAAGATCATGCTACCAGCGGAGCGGTTCGGCATTACAATGTATACGTTTTGGCCGACGTCGTGTTTACCGATGATCTCGCGGGCGTCGAGCCCGCCGACTTGGCCGGGTTCTTCCTTGAATGGCCGAATCCGCCATCCTTGGACACTCACCTGCGCCTTCTCCGAGGCAGCGCGCATGTGATCCTGGCGAAGGACGAGCGCAGAGTTGTCGGGTTCATCACCGCCGTTTCCGACGGAGTGCTGAGCGCCTATATCCCCTTCCTGGAAGTCCTGCCCGACTACCGACGGCAAGGCATCGGGCGTGAACTCGTCCGCCGCATGCTCGACAAGCTCCAGAACTTTTACATGATTGATTTGACTTGCGACCCCGAGCTCCGCTCTTTCTACACCGAGTTGGGGATGCGGGCATTGACGGCGATGAGCTTGCGGAATTACGATCATCAAAGCGGAGACTAAAGTGGCATGGGCATCCTGCCCATGTGTCCCACGGGCGTCCCGCCCGTGCTTTTTGCAGTCAAGGAACCCGGGCAGGATGCCCGGGTGACTCATGGGCGAGACGCCCATGCCACGAGATTCCTGCCCACTCATCGGATTCCCCGCAGGTAACCTGAACCGACCAAATGTCTATGGATGAACGCACGGAAGACGTTGTCAACGAGGAGTCTGGAGAACCCATCGAAGAGGCTCCCGAAGAGCAGGTGGAGGAGGTCGATCCCCGCGATGACATCATCGCCAAGCTCCACAATGAGAAGGACCAGCTTCTTCGCGCCTATGCCGAACAGCAGAACATCGCCCGTCGGCTTCGCGAACAGGGAGAACTGGCGCGGAAATTCGCCGCCGAACCGCTCGCAAAGGAGCTTCTTCCCGTGCTCGACAACTTCGAGCGCACCCTCAAGGCCGCGCAGGACGGCGCAAGCATGGAGTCGCTGATCGAAGGGATCAAGGCCATCGACCGCCAGTTCCGAAAAGCTCTCGAATCAGCAGGCGTCAACCGAATCGCCTCGCTGGGCGCACCCTTCGATCCCGAGGTTCACGAAGCGGCGGCTTCTCTGGAAAACCCAGACTACGACGATGAAACCGTGATCGAGGAGATCAGCGCGGGCTACACCATCCACGACCGCGTCATCCGAGCCGCCCAGGTGGTGGTTTCGAGGAAGCCATGAGCAAGAAACTTTTCGGCACCGACGGCATCCGGGGCATCGCCAATCAGCGGCTGACTCCCGAACTTGCCTTCCAGATCGGGCAGTCCGCGGGACGCTGGATCGTGGACCAGGGGCTTCCCCGCCGCGCGGTTCTTGGACGCGACACCCGCCTTTCCGGAACCATGCTCGGCGCGGCCCTCGCCTCGGGCTTCAACTCGGCTGGAGTGGACACCACCGTTCTCGGCGTCTGCCCCACGGGCGGCGTAAGTTGGATCGCGCGAACGCAAGGCTACAGCCTCGGAGCGGTGATTTCCGCGAGCCACAACCCCGCCCCCGACAACGGAATCAAGCTGATCTCCGCCAGTGGCGCGAAAATCAGCGACGAAGCCGAAGCCTGGATCGAATCCCAGATCGGCAACGAAGTTTGGGCGAGGCCGACGGGCGGCGATGTCGGGCGCATCAACAGCGACCGATCAGAGATTGAGCTTTATCTCGACTGGCTCGCAACCCTCTGCCCCGAGGGTCTTGAAGGCATCAAAGTCGCCGTGGACTGTTCACACGGTGCGGCTTATGAACTCGGCCCTGAGTCGCTGCGACGGCTGGGAGCTGAGGTTCATGTCATTGGCGCAGAACCGGATGGCATGAACATCAACGAGCATGTCGGCGCGACCTCACCGAAGACAGTTGAAGCCTTCACCAAGGAGATCGGCGCGCATATCGGCGTGGCCTACGACGGCGACGCTGACCGCGCGGTTTTCAGCGACGACCAGGGCCGCCTCATCAACGGCGACCGCATGATGGCGATTTGGTGCGCCCACTGGAAGAAGGAAGGACGCCTCAACCCCGCCGTCGCGGTCGGAACCGTGATGAGCAACATGGGATTTGAGGGGTATCTCAAGGACAACAGCATCCATCTCGAACGCGCCAAGGTCGGCGATAAGTACGTCAGCCAGAAACTCGTCGAACTCGGAGGACAGATCGGCGGCGAGCAGAGCGGGCACATCATCTTCCCTTCCATCGGTCCGACCGGGGATGGACTCGTGACGGCCATCGAGCTTCTGCGTTGCCTCAAACGCGAGGGACGGACGGCGGCGAGCTTCTACGGCGACTTCGAGAACTGGCCGCAGGTTCTGATCAACCTGGAAGTCACCCATAAAGATGGTTGGGAGGAGAACCCGGTCATCTCCGCAGTGATTGAAGACGCCGAGCTTGATCTGCGCGACAAGGGGCGCATCAATGTCCGCGCCAGCGGCACCCAGCCGATCCTGCGCGTGATGGTCGAGTCGAGTGACCTCGCCCTTCGTGACCGATTGGCGAACCACGTCTCCGGCGCGATCCTGACCGAGCTGGGCGGACGGATTTACAGCGAAGTGGATCTGACTTATGACTTGGGCGATTGACATCGGCAACACCCAGACCGTCGTCGGAATCTGGGATGGTGAAGCCTGGCGGGCGATGTGGCGGCT
>JAEYWW010000308.1 GCA_023428805.1 Armatimonadota bacterium
ACAAGATCCACGAGGGGATCAAGATGGTGGAGGAGCGGGGAGTGAATGTCTCGCAGCTCGCCGACTGCTACGTCTGCCACCACTAAAGGAAGATCAAGCGACAGACATGGACGCGAACAACGAGACAAAAAAGCAGGGCATGACCGCCTGGAAGGGCGTCGAGCACCTGGAGCAGCATCCCGAGCACACTCAGTGGGTGGGAGATGAATTCCCGCACCGCCGCGATCTGCCGACAATCGACCGCCGCGACTTCCTGAAATTTGTGGGCGGCTCCGTCGCCCTTGCCGGACTCGCCTCCGGCTGCCGATTCCTGCCTGAGCGAAAAATCGTCCCCTACGTTCAGCAGCCCGAGGACATGATTCCGGGCAAGAATCAGTATTTCGCCACCGCAAACATTCTCAGCGGCTATGCCACCGGGCTCCTCGTGGCGAGCTACGAAGGCCGCCCGATCAAGATTGAGGGCAATCCCAAGCACCCGGCCTCACTCGGCGGCATCTCCGCGCTGCACATGGCCGAGACGATGAACCTCTATGACCCGGACAGGCTCAAGACGGTTCAAAACGGCCTGACGCCGAGCAGTTGGAAGCAGTTCCTCTCCGGCGCCCGCGAGTCGTTCGCCGAGGGCGGGCGCGGGGTGGTCATCCTCACCGAGATTGTGAGCTCGCCGACGCTTGCCGCGTCCATCCAGACCTTCCTGCAGAAGAACCCGGGCGCGACTTGGCGGCAATGGGAGCCGGTCAATCATGACAACGTCCGCGAGGGCGCGATGCGCGCTTTCGGTCAGGATCTTTCTGTCACCTACGATTTCAGCAAGGCGAAGATCGTTCTCGCGATCGATGCCGACTTCATGCAGTATTCCAACGCGCCGGATCGTTACCAGCACGAACTGATGGACCGCCGCGATGTGGACAAGCATGGCGAGGACATGAGCCGCATCTACGCGGTGGAGGCTTATCCCACGCTGACTGGTGCGGTGGCCGATCATCGTGTTCCGCTCCGCCCGAGCCTGATGCTCGCCTTCGCGAAGGCCCTGGCAGGCCGACTGGGAGTCGCTGGTGCCGAATCAGCTTCGCTTCCGAGCGGCATCGAAGAGAGGTTCCTTTCCGCGCTGGCATCGGACCTCCAGTCGAACCCGGGTGCGGCGGTGGTCGTTCCCGGCGAGCAGCATGACCCCGCGCTTCATGCGATCTGCCACGCGATCAACGAGCAGTTGGGAGCCTTCGGCCAGACGGTCAAATTCACAACCCCGGTGCTTCCCAAGCCTGTCGGCTGTCTTGAGGAAATCAAGGCGCTCGCCAGCGACATCGCGGCGGGCCGCGTCCACTCGCTCATCATCCTGGGCGGCAACCCGGTCTACAACGCTCCCTCCGACCTGAAGCTGGGCGAACTCATCAAGGAGAAGGTCAAATTCTCCGCCCATCTGACCCTGGCCCCGGATGAAACGGGCGAGGTCTGCAACTGGGAGATGCCGATGAGCCACTTCCTGGAGGCTTGGGGCGACGCGACCAATTTCGACGGCAGCCACTCCATCGTCCAGCCGCTCATCGAGCCGATGTACGACTCGAAATCGGCGTTGGAGTTGATGGACAACTTCAATGGCGGAGCCAGAAATGGGCACGACATTGTCCGCGAGCACTGGTCCGGAGTGCAGACTGTCGCATCCCCAGCGACCACGCCTTCGGCGCCTGTTATCACGTTAAATCAACCGGTCAACCAGACCGGAATCCATCTCCCGGACGACAGCCACGAAATTGCGCCCCATCCTCAGCCCGCACCGGCATCCGTGATGCTGAGCGCCGAAGAGGAGAAATGGAATGTCTACCTCGCAGACGGTGTCTTCAGGACCGCAACGCCGCTTTTGGTTGCTGGTCTACCTCCAGCCGGATCGCCGGTCATCCCGACGATCACCTCTGGGCTCGTCGCCACCGTCACTGCTCCGACCCAGGCTCAGGGGCTGGACATCATGTTTCTGCCCGACCCGACGATCTACGACGGGCGCAACGCGAACAACCCGTGGCTCCAGGAGCTTCCCAAGCCGATCACGAATATGACTTGGGACAACGCCTTCTATCTGAGCTACGAGACAGCGGTCAAGCTCGGACTGGAGCGGAAGGAAGTCATCGGCACCAAGGAGCTTGAGATTCCGCAGCTTGGCCTTGGCCGACACGTCGGCGCGGCCACTCTTGGAGGCGCGACCGTCAAGGCGGCAGTTGCCAGCAACATCGGACAGGCCGACGACACCATCGTCTTCCACCTCGGCTACGGTCGACGCCGCGCCGGTCAGATCGGAACCGCCCGCGACCAGAAGGAAGGCGGCGGATTCGACGCTTATCAGCTCAGATCGACAACTGCTCAGGGGGTCGCCTCGGGAGCTTCGCTGGAAAAGACCGGCGAGTTCTACGTGATGGCGAACGTCCAGTTCCACAATGCGCTGGAAACGGGCGAGATCGACAGCGGGCGCCACATCATCCAGGAAGCCACGCTTGCCGCATACCTGTCAGGCGAGCCCTTGGTCCACGTCGAAGGGCACGGAGGCGGACACGATGAGGATTCGCACGGCGACGAGCATCACGACGAGGGTCATGCTGAGAAGGCGCCCGCGTCCACGATGTACGACCCCACATTGCACGACCACTCGGAGACCAACTACCAGTGGGCGATGACGATCGACCTGAACCTCTGCAACGGCTGCGGCGCGTGCGTCATGGCCTGCCAATCGGAGAACAACATCCCGGTCGTCGGCAAGCACCAAGTCCAGAAGGGGCGTGAGATGCACTGGATCCGCATCGACCGCTACTATATGGGAAGCGGAAGCAGCTTGGATACCAAAAACGCGCCCATCCGATTCCAGCCGCTGGCCTGCGTGCAGTGCGAAAACGCTCCCTGCGAGCCGGTCTGCCCGGTCGCGGCGACGGTGCACAGCCACGAGGGCATCAACCAGATGGTCTACAACCGCTGTGTCGGCACCCGCTACTGCAGCAACAACTGTCCCTACAAAGTCCGCCGGTTCAACTTCCTGCACTACACGGCCAAAACTCAGGAGCTTCCGGTTCTGCAGATGCTCCAGAACCCCCGCGTGACGGTGCGGACCCGTGGTGTCATGGAGAAATGCACCTACTGCATCCAGCGCATCAACGAGACGCGCATTGATGCCAAGAAGGACAATCGCAAGATCAAGGATGGCGAGATCGTCACGGCGTGCCAGCAGGCCTGTCCGTCTGGCGGAATCGTCTTCGGCGACAAGCGCGATCCGAACAGCAGGGTCTCCAAGACCCGCAAGGATCGCCGCAATTACGTTCTGCTCGAGTCCACGAACACCGTTCCAAGGACCACATATTTGATGAAGATCACCAATCCGAATCCGGAGCTTCACACGGAGGCCGAATCCCATGGCGCATAGCAAGAACATTCCGCCGCCGGATCCGGCACTTCTGAAGGAGGGGCTTGGCTATGCGGATATGGACCGCATCATCGGCGATATTGTGCTGGATCAGTCCACGCACAATTCTCCGCCAGTCAAGATTCCGGGCGTCAAGGCGGTCAAGGCGAGTCCTTGGTGGATCATGTTCGGCCTCGGCTTCATGGTCCTTCAGATGATGCTTCTGGCGATCACCACCCTGGTTTTCACCGGGATCGGCATCTGGGGCAACAACCAGCCCGCCGGATGGGGATTGGACATCATCAACTTCGTCTGGTGGATCGGCATCGGCCACGCCGGAACGCTGATTTCGGCGATCCTTCTGCTCCTCAAGCAGCGGTGGCGCAACTCGATCAACCGATTTGCCGAGGCGATGACGATCTTCGCGGTCATGTGCGCGGGCCTCTATCCGCTTCTGCACACGGGCCGCCCTTGGGTGGCCTATTGGCTGTTCCCATATCCGAACGTTCTCGCGATGTGGCCGCAGTTCCGGTCCCCGCTGATCTGGGACGTCTTCGCGGTTTCGACCTACATGACGGTCTCCATCGTCTTCTGGTATGTCGGCCTGATTCCCGACTTTGCGACTCTTCGAGATCGCACCAAGAGCCGGGTGGCGCAATTCATCTTCGGCGCGGCCTCAATGGGCTGGCGTGGTTCGGCCAAGCATTGGGCGCGGTATGAGCACGCCTCGATCATCCTGGCGGGTCTCTCGACTCCGCTCGTTCTTTCAGTTCACACAATCGTGTCCTTCGACTTTGCGATGTCGATTGTGCCGGGCTGGAACGTGACGATCTTCCCGCCCTACTTTGTCGCAGGTGCGGTCTTCGCCGGATTTGCGATGGTCATTACCTTCGCGATTCCGATCCGCAAGTGGTACAAGCTCGACGGCCTCATCACCGACACCCACCTCGACTGGATGGCGAAAATCATGCTCGCCACGGGATTGATTGTCGTCTACGGCTACGCGATGGAGGTCTTCTATGCGTGGTACGCGGCGGTTCCGGCTGAGCGCGCGCTCCTATGGAACAGGCTGAGCCTGCTTCAGTCTCCGTATAGCTGGGCGTTCTGGGCGTTGATCTTCTTCAATGGAGTTCTGCCGCAGGCCATGTGGGTGCCGAAATGGCGCCGCAATGAAAAGTGGCTGCTGGTTGTCTGCACCTCGGTCAGCATCGGCATGTGGTTTGAGCGGTACGTGATCATCCCGATCTCGCTCACACGCGACTATCTGCCGTCCAGCTACGGCTTCTATTCGCCGACCATCTGGGATTTCATGATGTTCTTCGGAACGATGGGCATGTTCGTGTTCTTCATGTTCCTGTTCATCCGGTTCCTCCCGGTCATCAACATCTTCGAAATGAAGGAGCTGGTGCATCAGATGCACGAGGGCCACGACCACCATGCGGAGGAGGCCGCAGCTCCGGCTCACTAAGGAAAGTTCATGGCGCACGGACGAGATACTTCGCCCAAGATTTACGGTGCGGTCGCCGAGTTTGACTCGGGAGAGGCGCTCATCGAAGCGGCCCGCGCCGCGCGTGAGGAGGGCTACCGCGACCTGGACGGCTATTCGCCGATCCCAGTGCATGGCTTCACCGACGTGATCGGTTTTGAAGACAACAAGCTTGGCTGGGCGGTCTTTGGAGCCGGACTCAGCGGCGCGTGCATCGGACTCGGCCTGCAGTGGTGGGTTTCCGAAATCGCCTACAAGCACAATGTTGGCGGAAAGCCGTTCTTCTCGTGGCCGATGTTCATTCCGGTCACCTTTGAATGCACGATCCTGCTTTCGGCCTTGACTGCCGCAGGCGCGATGATCGCCTTCAACGGGCTGCCCAAGCCGCACCATCCGCTCTTCAACGCGGAGATGATGCAGCGCGCTTCGAGCGACCGCTTCATCCTCTGCGTCGAAGCGACTGATCCAAATTTTGAAGAGAACAAGGTCACCGACTTTCTCCGCACGCTCAATCCTTTGAGCGTCGAGACGGTCTGGACCTCGGAGGGATATTGATGAAGAAGCTCCTCATTCCAGTGTCCCTTGGACTCCTCATGGCCGCTGGCTGTCACCGGGATATGTGGATTCAGCCGAAGGTGAAGGCGCAGGGCTCCAGCAATTTCTACACGGACCACCGCGGATCGCGAGTGGCTCCGAAGGGAACTGTCGCCTTTGGACAGGACACGAGCAATGTCGAGTATCTGACTGGCTACACCCCTGCGGGCAGGTTGGTCAAGGAGTTCCCGATCACGATTGACCGTGTGCTGCTTGAGCGGGGCAAGGAGAGATATGAAATCTTCTGCACCCCCTGCCACGGCCAGACAGGCGATGGCAACGGGATGATCTCGCAGCGTGGGTTCAAAGTCGCGGCTCAACCAGCGAATTATCATACGGATCGCCTGAGGGACATCCCGGTGGGGCATTTCTTCGACGTGATGACCAACGGCTCTGGCGCGATGTTCTCGTTCGCAGGCCGCATCAAGCCTGAGGACCGCTGGGCCATCGCGGCATATATCAGGGCGCTGCAGAAGAGCCAGAACGTCAAGGCGTCCGATCTGGGAACTGAAGATATGGAGAAGCTGATGGGCGGAGGATCAACTTCGTCCCACGACACACACCGCGACCCGGTTCACGCCGAACCCTCGCACTCGGAACCCGATCATGAGGAGGGCGCACACTGATGGCGGAAGCTCCTGTGACGAACTTCCACAACAAGCTGGCTGCGGCGGCAGTCGCGATGCTTGTTCTGGGGGGAGTCGCCATCGGCGCATTCGCCACCCAGGCGGGCGGAGACATGTACGACCTGGTCAAGGTCGGCTTCTTCGGCTGGATCTTCTGGATGTGGGTCACCCTGGGAATGCTCGGCCTCACCCTGCTCCACCACACCGTTCGCGGCAAGTGGGGTGCGCCGTTGGTGCGAATTTGGGAGGCGGGCTCCAATCCCATCACCCTCGCCCTGTTCGGCGCGGTGTTTGTGGGCATCTTCCTGGTCGGCGGGCAGCATATCTGGGAGTGGTTGGCGCCCGGTGCCACCGAGCATGATGCGATCATTGCGGGCAAAGCCGCCTATCTGAACCAGACAGCGATGCTCATTCGCTGGGTGATCTACATTGCCTTCTTCATCTTCCTCACATGGCGTCTCTCCTCATGGCTGAGGCTTGAGGAAAAGACTGGCGACAAGAAGTATTCGGACAAGCGCAACAACTTCGCCGCCCCGATGATCGTCCTCTTCGTGCTCGCGATCAACTTTGCGATGACCGACGTGGGAATGTCGCTCGACCCTCACTGGTTCAGCACGATCTATGGCGTTTGGCAGATGATCGGCATGGTGCTGGCGGGGCTCAGCTTCTCCGCCGCAATCATCGGCTCCCAGGCCAAGAAGGAGCCGTACCGGCAGGTTGTGGACTCGGTTCTCACCAAGGACATCGGCAACCTGCTCCTGGCCTTTTCGATGGTTTGGGCGTACTTCACTTTGTCGCAGTACCTGGTCATCTACTCCGGCAACCTTCCCGAATTCAACGTCTGGTTCACGGCACGAACTCAGTCGGGATGGTCAAACGTCGGCGCCTTCGCTGTGATTGGTCAATTTTTCATCCCGTTCCTCGCGCTGTGCGCGCCGAGAACCAAGCGCGTGCCCGCCATCTTCGCCCTGGTCGCGATGTGGATCTTCGCGATCCGATTTGTCGATCTGAGCTACACCTTCCTGCCGTCGATTCAGCGCGGCATCAAGCCAACCGATGTCATGTGGCTGGCGGGATGTCTTGGCGCAATTCTTGTCTTTGGCGCAGTTTGGTTGATCCTCTTTGTGATGCACGTCAAGAAGAAGCCACTGCTGACTGAATCACACCCCTACCTTGCTCACAAGAGCCATGACCACAACGAGGAGGCCGCTCATGTCGCATAACCACGAAGAAGACCTGGATATCAGCATTCTGGAGCAGATGGGCTATGAGGAGCGCGACCTCAAAATCGATAAATCCGGCAAAGCGGCGATCTACTTCTTTGTCGTGATCCTGCTCACGATGCTGGCGGCCTTCGGAATCATGAAGATCATGCAGCCGGGCATTGCCGGCCGCCCCGCCGAAATGAGCGGCTACCGCCAGTTGCCGCCGAAGGATTACCCGCTTCTGCAGTCCAACGTGACGGCTCAGGGAGACACGATCCGGGTGCTGACCGAAGCTGATGCGAAGCTCAATGGCTACGGCTGGAACGGCGACAGCAAGTCCAGCGCGCACGTGCCGATTGATCGGGCGATGGACTTGGTTCTCGAAGAGGGCCTGCCCACATCCGCGAGGGCGAAAAGCTACGAGGAGCTGAGCAAGTGAAGATGCGCTCCGCCCTCCTCGCTTTGACCGTCTGCATGGCCGGACTCGCGTCCGCCCAGCTCTACGGACCGCCCAAGGGCGCGATTCCGGGAGAAAGCAGGGTACCTGCAAACATGAGCAATGCGGGAGTTCGGATCGATCAGAAGCTGAACGACACCATCCCGATGGACATCAAGTTCAATACGGACAAGGGCGAGGAGGTTCAGATCGGAAGCCTGTTCTCCGAACGGCCCGTGCTGATGCTCATGGTGTTCTTTGAATGCACCGGCGTCTGCACCCAGGAGTTGAATGGGCTCGTCGATGTTGTCAACCGATTCCGAAAGGAAGAGGATAAGGCGGGCGAACTCTTCGATGTCATCGTGGTCAGCATTGACCCGAGCGAAACACCCAAACTGGCCGCTGGAAAGAAGCAGGCTTACCTCGACCTCTACGAAAAGAAGGGGACGGAGGATGCCTGGCACTTCCTGACGGGCAAGCAGGAGAACATCGCCAAGCTGGCCGACGCAGTCGGATTCAAATACAAGATCGAGGAGAAATCCGGAAACGGGAACGCGGGCAACTACCAGATCACCCATCCCGCTGGGCTGATGGTTCTCACTCCTCACGGTCAGATTTCAAAGTATTTCCTGTCCAGCGAATACGATCAATATCCGCTCTTGGAGTCGCTGCGCGCGGCTCAACGAAATCAGATCGGCAGCCGCGATGACCGGCCATTCTTCATGGCCTGCGTCAACGTGGACCCGATGACCGGCAAGATGAGCATGAACATCCTGAACTCCGTGAAGACGGGCGGGATTCTGATCATGGCCATCATGGCCTTTGCAATCTTCACCATGAGCCGCAAATACAAGACGACTCCTTTGTCCAAGGATGAAAACAAGGAGGATCAGGGCTGATGAACAACGTTCCGATTGTTCCGCCGCAGGCATCCGAGCATGCGTGGCACTACGACGCACTGTTCTGGACAATCACTGGCCTGACCGCGTTCTTCACGATCCTCGTCGGCATCGTCATTCTTGTGCTTGCGACGAAGTACAAGCGTGGCTCGAGCGCGGATCGCCGCAACCCGATTGACCACAGCACCTTGCTGGAATTGGGGTGGACCATTCCTCCGCTCTTCCTGGCGCTTGCGATCTTCGGATGGAGCACCAAAAATTACCTGACCGTCCGCACCATGCCGGAAGATGCACTCGATGTTTTTGTCATCGGCAAGCAGTGGATGTGGCACGTTCAGCACATGGACGGCACCCGTGAGAACAACGAGCTTCATATTCCAGTCGGGCGACCGGTGAAGCTCACGATGATCTCGCAGGATGTCATCCACGCGATGTATCTGCCCGATTTCAGAGCTCAATATCACGTTGTCCCGGGCCGCTACACTCAGTTGGCCTTCACGCCGACCAAGCCGGGCTACTACAAAATGCTCTGCGCAATGCACTGCGGAACACAGCACTCCGAGATGGTGGGCTATGTCTACGTCTTGAGTGAGAAGGATTACGCCGAGTGGGTTGAGAAGGGAGGCAATCGCTACAAGCCGAAGGCCGCGACCGTGGTGGATCACGGAAAGCAGGTTTGGGAAGAGAAGCGCTGCTACACCTGCCATACCGAGCAGAATACGAACCGCGGCCCGAGCCTCCTCGGCATCAATGGGCGAAAGCGGGTGTTCGACAATGGCTCCAGCACCATTGCGAACGACGACTACCTTCGCCTCTCCATTCTTGAGCCATCCGATCAACTGGTGGCGGGCTACGACCCCACCATGCAGTCCTACAAGGGACAGTTGACAGAAGAAGACGTGATGGCCCTGATCGCCTATATGAAGTCGCTGGGCGGCTCATCTGCCGAAGCGGGCGGGAAGACGAAATACGTTCGACCCGACGCGCCCACCGCACCCGACTACAGCGCCAATCAGAGCGCCGCAGACATCGCCAACAAGAAGAAGTCCGCCGGCGCAACGCAGGCTGAGGAGTCCCGAAACCGACCATGAGCGCAGCTCTGACTCAAGAAACGCATACGCCCGAACCGCCGCAGAAGAACTACCTGAATGCGGACCACACGCTCAAGTCGTGGGTTTTGACCGTCGATCACAAACGGATCGCTGTGCTGTATAT
>JAEYWW010000316.1 GCA_023428805.1 Armatimonadota bacterium
GATCTGCGCCGTGGAGATCAAGTGCTGGATTCAAAAATTCCACGGATCGGTCTCCGCACGGTTGAACTTCTGCGCCAGCCGGACGAGCATGGGGAGAGCTTTGAATTCGCGGTGAATGGCCGCCGAATCTGGTGCTTCGGTGCGAACTGGATTCCCGACAGCAGCTTCCCGGCGACGGTGGACTCTGAGCAGGTGGCGGACAAGATCGCCTTGGCCGCTGGATTGAACATGAACATGCTGCGAGTATGGGGCGGGGGAACATTTGAGTCCGAAGCCTTCTACGATGCCTGCGATGAGCATGGGATATTGGTCTGGCAGGATTTTCCCTATGGCTGCGCGTATCATCCCGATACCGGCGAGTGGTTTGACCATGCGGTTGAAGAGGCCGCTCATCATGTGGCAAGGCTCCGCAACCGGGCGAGCCTTGCCATTTGGTGCGGCAACAACGAGAACCACACCATGCACGACGGAGGCTGGGCGGGGAAGGACAAGATGCCGAGCCGGTACTACGGCGAGCGCATCTACGACGAGGCCCTGCCTGGTGTGCTGAAGGACCTTGATCCAGACCGTCCCTATGTTCCGAGTTCTCCGTGGTCCCCTGCTGGATTGTCGAACGATGGCGGAGTGGGAGATCAACACTATTGGGATGTGTGGCATGGACGTGGCGACTGGCGGTTTTATGCTGATTCCACCGCCCGGTTCAGCTCTGAATTTGGGTTTGCCTCTGCTCCCTCGCTGCACGTTTGGGAGGAATGGCTGCCCAGCACGGATGTCGCGCCAGATGATGCTCAAGTCCGATGGCATGACAAGACGCTCAAGCCCTGGGACACGTTCCGCCAAATGGTGGAGCTTCACTATCCGGCATCGGAAACCCTGGAAGAGTGGACGTACTTCAGCCGTCTCAACCAGCGCGACGCCATGAGATTTGCCCTGGAACACTATCGCTGCTCTTCATTCTGCCGAGGAGCATTGATCTGGCAGTTCAACGACTGCTGGCCCGTCCAAAGCTGGTCGCTTGTGGATTGCGCAGGCATCGTCAAACCTGCGGGCCACGAGTGCGCGCGCCTCTTCTCTCCGGTTCTCTTTGCCATCCGCGACTTCGAGGACCGGATCGAAATTTGGGGGGTGAATGATGATGCGGAGGAATGGTACGGCCCGGTTTCATTGGCTCTCCACGAGACGCAGGACGGAAATTTGCTGCACTATTGGGAGCCTAAGGAAGTGGCGCTGCCTCCCGGAACAAGAGATTGTCTCCTTACTCTCAACAGGAAGGATCTGGGGGAAGGGTCGCTGTTTCTCCGGCTGATGGTGGACGACGAGCCTTGGGCGGAGAAGCTTCTCCAAGAACCCAGGGAAACGGTGATGCAGCGGGGGCAGGTTGAAATCACACCCATCGAAGATGGAATCCGCATCCGGGCGATCACGCCAGTCTTCGATCTTGTCATGGACTGCCCCGACACCGACGCCCAACTCATGTCAGAGCCATTGAATCTTCTGCCCGATGAAGAGGCCGAGGTGGCCGTCATCGGCGATTTGAGCTACCTGATCGGGCGCTGCTTGAGCGGCTCATGCGACCTCATGGGTGCAGGTCAGGAATAAGACGGCGGACCTCGGAGCCGACCTCTTCCATCAAGAGGTTGGCTTCTTCCTGCCGCTTTCGCAGCAGTTCTGCTCGGCCAGAAGAATTTTCTGCGACCCACTTGCGCGCGAACGAGCCATCCTGAATCTCGTCCAAAACCTGCTTCATCGCCGCTCTTGCGGCCTCACCCACCACGCGCGGTCCGCTCTCATAGCCCCCCCATTCTGCGGTGTCGCTGATCTTCTCCCGAAGTCCTTTGAGGCCTCTGGCATAAAGCAGGTCAACAACCAGCTTCGTCTCATGAAGACACTCGAAATAAGCCGCTTCGGGTTGATACCCCGCCGCCACAAGCGTCTCAAACCCCATCTTGACGAGCTCGGGAATGCCGCCGCAGAGCACGGCTTGTTCACCGAAAAGGTCGGTCTCAGTCTCCTCCTTGAATGTTGTGGCGAACATGGCCGCCCGCCCGCACCCGATGCCCCAGGCATAGGCCAGCGCCTTGCGCAACGCCTGCCCGGTGGCGTCCTGATCCACCGCCACCAACCCCGGCACCCCTGAACCTGCTTCATAGAGAGACCGGACACCTGGTCCTGCACCTTTTGGTGAAATAAGGATTACATCGAGACCACCAGATGGTTGAATCAGGTCGTAGAGAATGTTGAATCCGTGGCAGAACGCCAATGCCTGACCGGGAATCAAGCAATCCGCAATCGAAGCGGAATAGATCGACGCCATTGATCCATCGGGCGTGCACATCATCACGATGTCCGCCCCAATCACTGCCTCCTGCGAAACCAGCGGCGCAAACCCATCCGCTTCCGCGACGGCCCAGGATCGGCTTCCTTCATAAAGTCCGATGGTCACCGAGATGCCGGAATCCCGCAAGTTCAAAGCCTGAGAGCGGCCCTGGCTGCCGTATCCGATCATTGCCACCCGCAGCGAGCGGGCGAAGTCAAGATCAACGTCGGATTCACGGTAGATGACTGCCATGCCGACAGTCTACGGGATATCAGTGCGGCTTGATGTTGACGTCCGGTCGGATGTCCTCAACCACGTCAAATTTGTGATCCTTGTCTGACCCCAAGTGATCGGCGGGCAAGGCTGATTTTTCTTCAGACTCCGCGTAGGGAAGAAGAATGGAAACACGGCGATTCAGATGGCTGTAGGGGTCGGAGGGAACCCTTAGAAGCCGATCTGCGTATCCATCCACCGAGGAAATCTGCTTGTCTCGCACACCGTTGGCAACCAGAATGCGACGCACCGCGTTCGCGCGATCCGAAGAAAGATTGAAGTTGTCGTAGTTTGCACTCGGATACGGCCGTGCATCCGTGTGACCTTGGATTTTGACCATCCGGTTGGATGCCGCCACAGACTTGCCCAACTTGGCGATCAACGGAATTGCAGAAGGCCGGACGGTCGAGCTGCCGATCTCGAAGAAGGCGTCGCCGCTCTTTTCGGCCTGCACAAACTCGATCTTGAGGCCACTCGGAGTCAGCTCAACGATGAGAGATCCTTTCTCTACCAATTGGCTGAGCGCCGGGTCTGCCTTGATCGCCTCCTCAATGCTCTTTTCCAATGACTCGAGCTGATGAATGTCATCAATGGCCTTGCGTGTCTGCTCGCCAGAGGATTCGATGTTCTGCTTCTGCACCCCGCCAGGAGGAAGGATGTTGATCCCGTTCTTGGGCGGGTTCTTGCTGAATCCGATCGGGTCGTTGAAATAGGCTTGGATCAAGGACCGCTGATCCTGCGAAAGGCCGATGATCCACATGACCATGAAGAAGGCCATCATGGCGGTCACAAAGTCGGCGAATGCGACTTTCCATGCGCCGCCGTGGTGTCCGTGGCCGCCTTTTTTGATCTTCTTGATGATGATGGGCTGCTGATTTCCGGCCATTACGCGGCTTCCTTGACGGCTGTCTCAAGCTCGGAGAATCCAGGTCGGAGGCTCGGCTCGATGTTGCGGCGGGCAAATTCAACACAGGTGATCGGCGACTCGCCCCGCGCAAAGCTGAGGAGCGCGTGGCGGATGCAGTTCATGTAGGAATGGCTCGCATGAACGCGGACCGAAAGCGCCTTCGCGAATGGCCCGATGACGACATAGCCCATCAAGATTCCCGTGAAGGTTCCGACAAGCGACGCGGCAACCGACATGCCGATGGCGGCAGGTTCGCCGCCGATCTTGCCCATCGT
>JAEYWW010000358.1 GCA_023428805.1 Armatimonadota bacterium
GAGTTCTTCAGCTTCGGCACCAACGACTTGACGCAGATGACATTCGGCTTCAGCCGAGACGACTCCGACAAGTTCCTCCGCCCCTACGTGGAGCAGAAGATCCTCCCCGGCGATCCGTTCGAGTCGATTGATCAGACTGGCGTCGGCGTTCTGATGGAGATCGCTGTGCAGAAGGGCAAGTCAGTCAAGCCCGACCTCAAGCTCGGCATCTGCGGCGAGCACGGCGGCGAGCCGCGTTCGGTCGCTTTCTGTCACAAAATCGGCCTGAACTACGTGTCCTGCTCCCCCTACCGCGTTCCGATCGCACGGCTTGCGGCGGCGCAGGCCGCGCTGGCCGAAAAAGGCGCGTTCACCCGCGACAAGTAAGCGGATCAAAGCAAGAAACCCCTGGATGAATAATCCGGGGGTCTCTTGCTTTCAAACATAAGAAGCCCCCCGCAAAGATTCACTTCACGAAGGGCTGAAGCAACTCACCGTTGCTTTAAGGAGATTTCCGTAGAATGGAAATCCCTGCACAGTAGATGCAGATTGTCTAACTTTCGTTTTTCCTCTGACCTCTGTCACTTCTATCATACGAAAGGTTCTGCGAATAATCGCCCGAATGGTTGGTAAGATTTCCACAGTGTTGGCGGTGGTTGCGGGAATGATGATGCAGTCGGAGAGTTTTGTCGTGCCAGGTGCGAAGATCGAACAGGTCGAAGGCGCCTACCAATTTACCGAAGGTCCGTGTGAGCAGACAGACGGCTCGCTGATCTTCAGCGATATTCCGGCCTCAACGCTCTACCGGGTGAAGGACGGGAAAGTCGAAGTGTTTCGCGAGGACGCGGGACAGCCCAATGGTAACACTCTCGATCGAGAAGGCAGATTGCTCACGTGCGAGCATGAAACCCGCCGCGTGCGGCGAACGGAAAAAGACGGCAGCATCACCGTTCTCGCTGACAAGTACGACGGGAAGAAACTCAACAGTCCGAATGACATCATCTGCGCGAAGAATGGCGCGATCTACTTCACCGACCCACCCTACGGCATTCGCCCGGAGCAGGCAGAACTGGACTTCAATGGCGTTTATCGACTGCGGGAAGGAAAGTTGGAGGTGATCGCCAAGGATTTTGTCCGACCCAATGGCCTTGTGCTTTCCCCGGATGAGAAATGGCTTTACGTGGCTGATACCGCCAAGGGGCACATCCGCAGATTTGCGGTGGCCGAGGACGGAGCGATCAGCGGGGGAGAAGAATGGGCGAAGACTCCGAATCCCGATGGCCTCAGGGTGGATGATGCCGGGCGTGTCTGGTCAGCCAGTCGTGATGGGGTCAACGTCATCTCGCCCGAAGGCAAAGTCCTCGAGGTCATCGTGTTCCCGCAGTCCCCCGCCAATCTCTGCTTCAGCCGCGACGGCAGAACCCTCTTCGTGACCGCGCGAACGGGCGTTTACCACGTCAAAGTGACGGTCAGGGGAATTGCTCCTTAGCGAACTGAAACGGGGAAGACGCCCTTGATCACGAAACTGGGGCGAAACTTCTCCGCAGAAGGGTCGCCGAAGATCACAAAGTACTCCGCTCCCCGATTGCCCGATCTGCGGAATGTGAGGTACCAATTTGTAGATTCTGGACGCGAGATGAATCGCGCCGCCAGTTCTTCGTGCACCCCCAGCTTGCACGAGAGAGTGGCGAGAAACTGATCGCGGCTTCCGAAGAACTTCTGATTTTGGTGGCTCAGGCTGAGGGAGTATTTTTCGCCCAGTCGATAGGATGCGCCGATGTTTGTGGATTCGTAAGGCTCGCCCGCATACTTGGCCTCGGTGCGCGAAAAACTAATGCGAAATGAAGACGAGATGGTGGGATAGGAGAGGTTGTAGGTGAAGCTCTCATCCCTATCCTCCATAAACTTTGACCGCGAGGCAAAGAAGCCAAGCCGCAGACGATTGCGCAAGCTCATCGTAAGAGAGCCGTTCAGACCTGAAGAGTAGAAGTCGCCGTTCTAACGCTGCAGATCCGAATAGCCGGCATTGATGCTCCACTCCTCAACCGGCCCGCCTTTGAGGGGCTGATTGTAGTAGACGAAGTAGCTCGGGCCCTTGTAATCCACCTCAGGCGTATAGCCGAGGCCGGGTGAATAGGATTGCTGAACGGACGAATAGAAGACGCTGGCATACATCCTCTCAGTGGAGTAGCCAGTTTCAAGTGTCCACTGATCGCCCTTGCCCTGCATCGAATCCCAAGTTCTGCCGGCGGCGGCACCCAGATAAAAGGGTCCGTCCGAGTATGAAATCGCTGTTGATCCCGCATGGTTGTGAGTGTCAGGAGTTTCGAGCGCGGTGATCGAAGTCCTCATGCCGAGTTTGTCGCTGAATCGGTGCGAGAGTTTTCCGACCGATGCGAACGTCCGGCCAAAATCGAAAGTGTTGAGAAGGCCGAAGCTTGTCTTGGATGACAATGCGCCATTCACATTGAGGCCAAAGTCAAAGTCCCCAATCCTCTGACTCGCGAAGATGTCGGACATGACGTACTCGGAGCCTTCAAGAAAGAAGGGCCTTGTCTCATCGGCGAGCAGTTCAAAACGGGAGAAGGAGAGGGGAAGGACAGACTGCTCAATGTTGCGAAAGTCTGGGTTGATCGTCCCAACTGCGGAGATTCGTCCAGGAAGTTCTGTTTTGAAATCCAATCCGCCATTGACAAGGTGACCCCGGTCGGGGTCATAACCAAGATAAGCGTAGGGAAGCAGCTTGAGATCAGGACGGTACTTCACCTTGGGCGCATCCCGCACCCCCCAGATCGGCATATCCTGTGGTCGAGTGGGATCGTTTTTTGCGAAAGTGTATCCGTCTGTCCGCCTTGGAATTCGACGGGACACATCGACCCTGACATCGCCAGGACGGAATGTGGCGAGATTCAGGAGTTGCCAGGGAATTCTCGCCTCCGCTTCCCATCCAGTATCGGTGAGCCTAGCTTTGGCTTGGATTTCTCCCAGCCATTCCACTTTCGGCGTTCGGCCACCCGCGAGCTGGATGGAGGATGTTCCAAGGGGATTGATGGAGAAGGATTCCCAGCTTCCTTGATAACCGCCCAGGCTCACGTATAATGTGACGCTACATCCCGCTCAAAGAAACGTTGTTCTGCCGCTCGACGGCTCTGATTTTGCTCGGTTCCTTATCTTCGAGCCGCGCGGCAAAATAGATGAATTCCTGGTCATAAGTGAGCCAGAACTCCGCGTTTTCAGGTGCAGGCTGCCGACGGTTGGTATCGACCATGCCCTCAAATCTCGAGGCCTGTGACCATTCAGTTGCATCAATGATGCCGTCCAAAGTTGGCGGAGCCGCAACTTGCCTTGCCTCAATTTGAATGGCGTCGGCCCAGCAAGAACTCGCAATAAGGGCGCCCAAAGCGGCACCCAAAAACCTAATTGTCATCCCCGGGATGATCTACAACCCAGAGGTGGTGGTCAGTTCCCGGATCGGCAGACCCTGCTGTTTAAGTTCCGATTTCAAGAGGGGGATTGTGGTCGTTCCGTCGTGAAGAATGCCGGCGAGAAGCACGGCATCAGCTTTCCCGATCGTGGCGGCTTCGGCGAGATGGCAGGCGTTTCCGGCTCCTCCGCTGGCGATGACCGGAACATTGACGGCCTCGCTGATAACCCGCGTAAGCTCCAAATCGTAGCCATTCCGAGTGCCGTCTGCATCCATGCTTGTCAGCAGAATTTCTCCTGCACCCCGCTCGACGCACTCTTTCGCCCACGCGAGCGCGTCGAGCCCGGTGGCGGTTCTGCCTCCATGAATCGTCACCCCCCAAGCGTCGCCTTGGCGCCGCGCATCAATGGCGCAGACGATGCACTGCCGGCCAAAACGCTCCGCACCCGCATTGATGAGGTCGGGGTTTTGAACGGCGGCGGTGTTGAGGCTGACTTTGTCGGCTCCGGCCAGCAGAACTGCCCGGATGTCTTCGAGCGTGCGGATGCCGCCTCCAACTGTGAATGGAATGAAAATCTGCTCCGCCACCCGCGCGGCCAAGTCTGCGGCTGTCTCCCGCCGTTCGTGTGAAGCGGTGATGTCGAGGAAGACAAGCTCATCCGCTCCCTGGTCGTTGTAGAACTTCGCCAGCTCCAGCGGATCGCCTGCGTCCTTCAAGCCGACAAAATTGGTCCCCTTGACGACACGCCCATCTTTGATGTCGAGGCATGGGATCAGACGCAGGGAAGTCATGACTGCACTTTGCGGGTGATCGAGATGATCTGTTCGCCGTCCTTGAACTGTCCGGTTGGAGTCAGAGTGAACTCATCTCCATATTCATCAAAGCTGTAGGGACCGGGGTCTTTGGGATTCCGCATCAGCTTCTGCATGACACGATTGAGGAGCCCGACGATGAGAACTTCCTGATCGCACTCCACCGGCCCTGTTCGCCACTCATGGATGCCGACTTTGACAAGGCCCTTGGTTGCCGCCGAGCAGCCCGAATCAGTCTTCTCCCAAACAACTCGTCCGTGAAAGTCGGGGCGCTCCGCATTGTTGTTGGAAGCCAGTCGAGCCCGAAAATCCTCTGCTGTCCACACTTCCTCCATGACCGGGTCGTAAACCACCAATCCGCCGCAGAGTTCGCTGGCCGTGTCGGCCATGTGGGGCAGAAACTGCAGATGCCTTGTGTCGCGCAATTCCACTTCTGAGACATAGCGCACCTTGATGAACCCACTCGCTTCCGCCAATCGTTGCAGGATCTCCGCCGTGACATTGATTTCGGAGTGAAACAAATCTGGACGGAAGAGATGGGGGTTCTTCTCCCGCTTGACGACCGCGATGTGGGTGCGAATGTCGGTGAATAGCATCCCCTCTCTGGCCCCGATGCACGCTCGCCCCGGCCGGTTGTGCGGATTGTCGCTGATCATGCGTGTCATCAGCTTCTCCTGACTCGGAAGCTGGGGTTGGGTGACATACACCCAGTATTCGCACATGGCGAGGTAGCCGTATCTCCGACGACCCACGATGAGGCGCCACCCCAGGATTCCCAAAAAGGAGACGGTGAATGCCCCGAGGATCAGCCAGCCCCACATCTATGGCCCCGTCCCATTGAGCCATGATTCTGCAAACCTGATCTCATCGTCGCGCAGGAGCGACCAGCAGTAGGTGCAGAGGCCGGCTTCATTGACCCGTGAAGATCGGCAGAGAAGGCAAGAGTCCATCCGGCGGGCGGCCATGACAAGACGCCGCTGCCCGAGCGCCCACATCAGGTCTTCGCGGGGGATGCCCTCCGAATTGTGCCGATTCACGCCCGGAGTTTACCGACGCCAGATCGCCGCAACCCGGTCGCCGATCTCCTTGATCGGAAGGCGCTCGGTATTGCTCAAGATCACGACAACCGTGCGGCTGCTCTTGAAGGCACAAAAGTAGGTCGAGCAGCCCTGCTGCGACCCGCCGTGGATGATCATGTCTCCGCTCACGCCCCAACCCAATCCCCGCCCGTTGCGGATGGCTGTCGTCATCTGCGAGACAGTTTTTGGCTGAAGAACATCTCCTGCGAGGTAGCGGCTGATGAATTGAGCGAGATCGGACGCGCTTGACTCCATTCCACCTCCCGCGTACTTCCAACTGTTGTCTTCCCGCTTGGACTCCAAAGTTGACTCTTTGTCTTCAACCGCACGGTAGAGCGCCGACCTGCGCTCGGGTGAAGGTTGCGTCAAGTCCTCGCATCTCAAGCTCGAATCAGGGCCGGAAATTTCGGCAACCAGCTTCGGCAAGGACTGGCCGGAGGCTGATTCCATCGCCGCGCCCGCAAGAGTCCAGGCATGAGTGCTGTAGGAGAACTTTTCACCGACGCCCCCGATCAGCTTGTCATTTTTGAAAAGGTCCAGCGCCAGCCGAGCCGAGGCGTAGTTTTCAAAGACCGGCTTCTCGATCGGAGAGTAATGCCGGATTCCCGACGTGTGGAGCATGATGTGCTGCAACGTGATCCCGGGCTTGTCTTCCGGCCAGTCCGGAACCCATGTTCTCACATCGTCCTTAAGATTCAACTTGCCGCCTTCGACGAGCTTCATCAATGTGATCGCCGTGATTGGCTTGCTGATGGACCCCAGCCGGTAGATGGTCTTTTCGTTGGCAGGAATGTCTTTTTCGCGATCTTCGTATCCGAACGATCTCGCGTATTCGACCTGCCCGTTCCTCCATACTGCGACCGACATGCCGACGAAATTCGTCTCCCGCTGAAAATCGTTGATCGCCTGGGTGGTCTCGATCCTCGGCAGGGAAATGAGGCCGAGGAGCAGGACAGAACTCATCATCACGGCTCTATTCTGCCACGGGTAACCTCTTTGGCGTGAAAGTCGCCACCTGGAATGTCAACTCCATCCGCGCCCGAATGCCGGTTTTTCTGGAATGGCTGGAGAAGGAGGAGCCCGATCTGCTTGTGGTGCAGGAGACGAAGGTGGAGGATGATAAATTTCCCTTCGCCGATCTGGAGCAGACGGGATACAACATCGTCATCCACGGGCAGAAAAGCTACAACGGCGTCTGCATGCTCTCGAAGGGCGAAATGGATTCAGTCGAGCGTGGATTTGGCGACGATTCACCCACCGATTGCCGCATCATTCACGGCGTCTACAACGGAGTTCATTTCATCAACACCTATGTGCCGAACGGAACCGCCGTGGGCGGCGAAAAGTGGGCCTACAAGATGTGGTGGCTGGAGCACTTCGATGCGGTCTTCAGCGACCGCCTCAAAGTGGATGATCCGGTCATCTGGCTGGGAGATATCAACATAGCTCCGACTCCCTTCGATGTTTATGAGCCGGAAAACAAACTGGGCTCGGTGGGGCATCACCCCGATGAGTTCGAGCGGCTCGCCAAAATCCGCGAATGGGGCTGGACGGACTGCTTTCGCAAATTCAACCAGGAGGATGCTCACTACACCTTCTTCGATTTCCGCATCCGCGGCTCCTTTGGGCGCAATCTGGGCTGGCGGATCGATCATGTCTACGCTTCGCCCGGAATCGAGTCCCGCATTCTGCGCTGCTGGCACGCCGGAGAGCCGCGCAGGCTTGAAAAACCGAGCGACCACATTCCAGTTCTGGTCGAAATCGCGTAAATCTCAAAAAACTTTCAATAAAAAGTGAAACTTCAGTCCGGGTGATGTGATCGGGCGGCGGTAACCTCTGGCGAATGAAAATTCGCCTCGGCCATTCGCCCGACTCCGACGACGCCTTCATGTTCTGGGGTCTTGCCTCCGGCGCGGTGGAAAGCGAGAATGAATTCGAGCACATTCTGCGCGACATTCAGACTTTGAACGAATGGGCCAAGGAAGGGAAGCTCGAATCAAGCGCGGTTAGTGTTCATGCCTTTGCCTACGTGGCGGACAAGTACGCGCTTCTGCGCCACGGTGGCTCGTTCGGCGACGGGTATGGCCCCATGGTGGTCGCCAAGCGCGAAATTCCTCTGGAAGAATTGAAGGACCTCACCATCGCGGTGCCGGGCGAGCTCACGAGTGCATTCCTCGAACTCAACATCTGGTTCCATGACACCTACGGCCCGGGCGTCAGGCCGAAGTATGAGGTCGTGATGTTCGATCAGATCGTCCCCGCGATCCAGGAAGGGAAGTATGAGGCGGGCCTCATCATCCACGAGAGCCAGCTCACCTACAAGGAGGAGGGGCTCGTTGAACTCGTGAACATGGGCAAGTGGTGGAACGAAAAGACCGGACTCCCCCTTCCACTGGGTGTC
>JAEYWW010000362.1 GCA_023428805.1 Armatimonadota bacterium
GCGAACGCGGCCGGAGGTCTCGACCGACGCTCCGCCCGCCTTCACTCGAATCTTGATGGTCGAACCAGGCTTGATGTCCTGGAGCGCGGAACTGGCTTTGAGCCGCACAACACGGCTGTCAATCCGCTTGGCGTCCACATAGGCGACCACGGTGGCGGTGGCGCGAGTGCCCGAATACTGAACATTCTCGACGGCCAGTGTCAGCTTGCCGGTCGGAACCGTCATCGGCTCGATCGGCTGGTCGAGCAGAAGCCCCGCCTCATCTCCGATCTTTGTTCGAACCGCATCTTCGGCGGTCGCCTGAATCTGTTCGGCCTGGATCTCCTGCCCTTTGCGGGTGACGGCGGCGTTCTTCGGGACATTGAGAGCGAAATTGGACGGGTCAATTCCCTCGGCTCGAAGCTTTGCCTGGATGACGCTGACCAGCACCGGACGGCGGATGCCGACCGCGCTGGTTGTGCCCAGTTCAATCGAGGCGATCCGCGCATGGAGCTCGGTTGGCGCGCCGATCTCGGCGATCATTCCCAAGGTGTAGGTGTCCTTCTCAACCTCGGTGAATTCACGCACGACGATCGCGTCTGGGGCGACAGCACCGGGATTTTCCACCGGGGTCGTGACGGGAGCTTTAGGAGTGGTCTCTTCCTTGTGCACGACCACGCGGCCATTGACGACAAACTGCCCGATGCCATCGGCACCCGCTTTGACGAGTTTGGGGCGGTCAGCCGCCGTGAAAAAGCTGCCATCCTTGGCAAGACCCGATTCATCCGTGAAGTGAGCTAAATTGAGCTGGCCGACCACGCGATCATTGTCCCCGCGCTTGATGTGAACCGTTCCGTCCGGGTCAACTTCGATGCCTTCGGCCCCGCCTTCAACGCTGATCGAAGGAAGCGTGGGAACTCCGTCAATATTCGCGAGCTTGCCGTTGGCGATGGTGAGCTTGGCCTCTTTGGCGTAGACCGCGCGGCCTTCGCGGATGAAGCGCATGAGGCCGGGGCCTTCGATGCGGACGTCGGCGGTGACAGGAGCCAGAAGCAGGGTGGTGAAAACGGCGGCGATCATCGCATTACCTCTTGAGGTTGTTGAGCACTCCGAGCATGTCGTCGGCGGTCTGAATGGCCTTGGAGTTGATTTCGTAGGCGCGCTGGGCGGTGATCATGCGGACCATCTCCTCAACGATCTGCACGTTCGAGGCTTCGAGCGTGTACTGTTGAATCTGCCCCGCGCCCTGGGTGCCGGGCGTGACAATGGTGGCTTCGCCTGAACCTGCGCTCGGAGCGTAGAGGTTTTGTCCGAGCCGCATCAAACCCGCCTGGTTGGTGAAGGTCGCGACCGTGATCTGGCCGAGGTTCTGAAGCTCATTTGATCCAGGGGGACGACCGGAGACTGTTCCGTCCGGGGAGATGACGATCTGCGTGGTGCCGACCGGAATCGAAATTGCGGGTTCGACGGGGTAGCCGTCGGTGGTCACAAGCGAGCCATTGCCATCCACCTTGAAGCTGCCGTCGCGGGTGTAGAGTGTCTGGCCGTCTTTCACAACCTGGAAGAAGCCTTCACCTTGGATGGAAAGATCGTAGGCGTTGCCAGTCGTAATGACGGATCCTTGCGCAAAGCTGGAAGCCGAAGCAATGAACCGCGAACCGAGTCCGATCTGCGCCGCCTCGGGAACGCTGGAGTCGCCGCCCGTTGGTGCGCCGGAAGAGCGGAAGTTCTGATAGATCAAATCCTGAAATTCGGCCCGCTGCTGCTTGAACGCGGTGGTGTTGACGTTCGCCAGGTTGTTGGCGATCACGTCAAGATTCATTTGTTGGGCGACCATTCCGGCGCCGGCGGTGTTGAGGGCTCGCATCATGATGGTTCACCTATAGAAAATCGTTATCGGGAGTTGAGGCTCTGGATCAGCCTCTCGGTCGCCTCGTCCTGGCTGGACGCGGATTTTTGGGACATTTCAAAAGCGCGGTTGAGCTTGACCATCTGCACCATCTCGTCGATGGCGTTCACGTTGGAGCTTTCCAGCGCCGCAGTCATCAGTTGAACGGATTCCATCGGCAGGGTGGAGGCGCCGCTATAGAGTCCGTATCCCGCCGGAGAAAAAGCTCCATCCACGATGCCAAGCTGGGCGATTGTCTGCCCATTCACCTTCACTTCTCCGAATTCGGAGATTTCGGCCTTGCCTTCTGGAAGAGTGATCGGCTGATTCTGCGTGTCGAGCACGGGTTGGCCTGACTTGGTGATCAGGGTTCTGTCCGGAGAAAGATTGAATGACCCGTTGCGGGTGTACCGAACACCTTCGGCGGATTGCACCGCGAAGAATCCCTTGTCGCCGAGAATCGCGACATCGAGCGGGTTGCCGGTCGAGACCGCCGCGCCCTGTTCCATGACCATCGCGGACGTCAGAAGTTCGGGGCCGGAGCCGAGGCTTCCGACGACTTCGCCGGTTCCCAACTGGGCGCGCATTTCGCGCATCAGGCGCTCGTTGAATGCAAGAGTTTCTCGCTTGAAGCCCACGGTGGAGGCGTTCGCGAGATTGTTGGCGATGTTGTCGAGCCATCGCTCGCTGATCGCCATGCCCGAGGCGGCAGAATAAAGACCTCTTTGCATCCTGCATTGTCTATCGGCAAAATTGCCGGGTCCTCCAGAGGGCAAACCTCACAAATTGCTCAAGGTTTTTGCATTTGAGTCTAAAATTGGGTGGGAAGGCTGAGCGTTCAGGCTCACATCAGCCACTCTAAAAGGCGGACCAATGGCCGAAATTCGGTGGGGACAATCAACGCAGAGGCGGCGGCGCGGTGGCGTGGCCGTCTCTTTGGCGCTTGGTCTTCTCGTCAGTTCGACCGTTCTGGCCCTCCCATCGGTCCGCAATCCGGTCGGCCAAATGATCGCCTCGGCGCGGGTTTCGATGAAGCGACAGGGGGTCTACTGGCGCGACCCGGATTTCCTGGAGCCTGGAAGAGTCGTCGCGGCCCGCGATCTCGCCTACCTTGTC
>JAEYWW010000074.1 GCA_023428805.1 Armatimonadota bacterium
CTTCAAAATCCCGGGCCGCGTGGGCGATTCACCCATCGTCGGTGCGGGAATCTACGCCGACGACGAAGCCGGGGCCGCAGGCGCGACCGGGTGGGGGGAGCAGCTTTGGAAGGCCTGCGCCAGCTTCCGCACAACCCAGAACATGAAGGCGGGAATGACTCCGCAGGAAGCCTGCGAAGAGACGATCCGCCACATGCTCCGCCGCATCCCGGGCTGCGACGAGAAGCCCTGCGTCGTCCTGGCTTTGAACCCCCAGGGAGATTTCGGCGCGGCAGTCTGCGGCGGCGAATTTGACCTTTGGGCGCTGCGCGACGGCGAAATCAGCGTCCACCACTACACTTCGTTGAGCTGATGAACTTGGAGCGGCAGATTCTCGAAATTCTGGAAGGGCGCGGCCCGACGGGCTGCTCGACAGACGAAATCTGCCGCAAGCTGAACAAGACCCCCCAGGAACTGGGCGATGTCTTTGAAGGCCTCAAGCAAGGGGGCCAGGCGCTCGGTTTTGCCGGAGTTTGGCTGACGGCAGCTTCAGTGGAAAAAATGACGCTCCTGTGGGTCGAAACCCTCGCAATACTCCACACAAAGCACAGCGACCAGCCCCTGCTTCCGGCGGAGATGGTCGCCGGACAGCTTGGCTTGGATTGGGGCAGGAAGCCAGCCGACCGTTTCGCTCATCTCATGGCGGAACGAAAGCTCGTTCGACTCCGGGCTGGCCGCATCGCTCTGCCCGATTGGCAGGCCGAAATCAAGCCCAATCAGCGCGAGCTGCTGGATCGGGTGAAAGAGGTGATAAATGCGGGAGGACTGGAGCCCCTCGCTGAGAAGGATGTCGCCCGCTTGCTCCAAATACCCGTGCCTGCCGTTCGATCAATGATGGAACTTGGTCTGGATTGTGGAGAGCTGATTGAGATCGCGTCTGGGCAGGTTTATACGCATACTTTTGTGGGGCAATTGTTAGAAACTCTTCGGTCGCAGTTTGATGACCGGCGATTCGCCGTATCAGAAGCCAGGGACGCGCTCGAAACTTCCCGTCGGCTCCTTATTCCCATCCTCGAATACTTCGACTCAGCCGGCTGGACACGTTCCGAGGATGGAGTGCGGACCTTCGCCACCTAACGAATTCGGACGATACGGGCCTGAACTGTCATTCGTCTTCGGTATCATGGGCCTCATGTTCCGAAGCCGCTGGATCGCCGTTTCCGCTGTCGCCGCCTGTGTGGCCGTCCCCGCCATCAGTTCCGCGCAGTCCGAGGACCTTTCGCTTGGACCCTCGGTCGGGCTCTTTTTCCCGATGGATGAGAAGCTTCGCGATGCCTTGGGCAGCTCCTGGTTCAGCATTGGCCTGGGCGGGGTCAAGACGGGCGAGTATCGGGAGCGGCAGCTCGGCTTCAACTACAACATCATCAGCAAGTCGCAGAGCGGGAACAAGGTCTTCATCCTCGCGGGCAGCTACGGCTTGGTTCAGCCGCTCGCGGGAGCGGACGCCAGCACCCGACCCTACTTCGCGATTCGCGGCGGCCTCGCCTACATGGACTACGCGCTTGATGTGGACAATGACCGATTGAGCGGCAAGAAGATCGGCATCAATGCCAACGCGGAGCTGGGCATCATCCTGAGCGACCGACTGACCCTCGCCGCCCGCTACGACATTTTCAGCGCGCAGGATGGATTGAGCTTCAACGGCCTCTCCCTCTCGCTCAAGTACGGATTGGTCCGTTTCTAATACACCCGGAGGTTCATGTCTCAGTCAGCACCCACCCGCCGAAGCGAACCCGACCAGCTCTTTCTGGTCTACGTCAACGAGGATTCGGCGGAGGATGCTTATGTCGAGGCGGAGCTTGAGGGATTGGTCGAGGCCGCCGAGGCCGAAGTGGCCGGATTCACGCGTCAGCGTGTCAGCCACCGCATGCGCGGCACCTATATCGGCAAAGGCAAGGTCGAGGAGATCAAAATGGCCGCCGCAGAGGTCAATGCCGACGCCGTGGTCTTCGACTGCGAACTCAGCGGGATGCAGTACAAGAATCTCGAAGAGGCGTTTGGTCGGCGCGTCATCGACCGAACCCAGCTCATCCTCGACATCTTCGCCCGCCGCGCCCGCACCCGCGAGGGGATGCTGCAGGTCGAGCTCGCCCAGCTCACCTACATGCTTCCCCGTCTGATGACGGTCTACACCAAATTCGAGCGGCAGCAGGGCGGCATCGGCGTCGGCATGAGGGGCCCGGGCGAAACCAAGCTCGAAAGCGACCGCCGCATGGTCCGCGACAAGATCGCGAAGCTGAAGGGCGACATCGAAGGCGTCAAGAAGCACCGAGCCCTCCAGCGCGAAAGCCGCCGCGAGCAGCCTTATCCCTTTGTCGCCATCGTCGGCTACACGAGCGCGGGCAAATCCACGCTGATGAACCGCCTCACCAATGCGGGAGTGCTGGCAGACGCAATGCCCTTCGCCACACTGGACCCAACCACGCGCAAGGTTGATCTGCCCGATGGGTTCAGCTTCTTTCTGACCGACACAGTCGGCTTCATCCGCAACCTTCCCACCCAGCTTGTCGCGGCGTTCCGCGCGACTCTGGAAGAGACGGTCGCCGCCGATCTGCTCCTGCATGTGGTCGACGCCTCCCATCCCGAATGGGAGGTCCAGCACGGAGCGGTCTTGGAGACGATCAACGACCTCGGCGCGGCGGATGTGCCGATCGTGACGGTCTTCAACAAGATTGACCTGTTGGAGACGACCGAACCGCGAAGGCTGGTGGCGGAGTGGCCAAACTCTGTGGCGATTTCCGCTCAGACGGGTGAGGGGATTGACGCGCTGTTTGATGCGGTCAAGCGGATGCTGGCGGATCGGCTCGGACACATCTCCGCCCTCGTCCCCTACGATCACGCCAACCTGGTTGAGCAGAGCTACAGCTTCGGTCGGGTGCTCGAAAAGGAATACCGCGAAGAGGGCATCTGGCTGGTCGCCGAACTCGCCCCGGAGATGCGCGGCAAGCTCGAGGCCTTCCGGCATGAGGGTTGACGACTGGGTTCGACAGGCGGCGGATCGTCTGCGCATGGCCGGAATCGATTCTCCTGTGCTGGATGCGCGTGTCCTTGCCGCTCATTCGTTGGGTCGAGATCGAAGTTATTTGATGACGCACCCTGAAGTCGAGGTGCCAGCTTTCGCAGACGAGCTTCTGTCGCGTCGTCTGGAGCGTGAGCCCCTGGCCTATATCCTGGGGTCGTGGGAGTTTTACGGTCGCCCGGTCCTGTCGCTTTTAAACATGA
>JAEYWW010000108.1 GCA_023428805.1 Armatimonadota bacterium
TCACCAAGAGCATGGACCTGCTGCAGGTGGACTCCTTCTGGCAGCGTGTCGCCACCGGCGCGGTCCTGCTCGCCGCAGTCATCTTCGACCGGATCAAGAACCGGCCCAAGAGCTGACTATTCCTTCAAACCTGTCTGCGATTTGGAATGGAGCGAGCCGTCTGCAAAGACCAGAGTGCAGGACGAGCCATCGGGGTTGGCCCACGTCGCGGTGACAATGTGCTGGCAGGGTCCCCCATCGGCGGGCATCCCCTGAATGCTGCTCTGCCGGGTCGGTTCGTGCCCAATCCGTTCAACCACGCTTTTGAGGCTCACATTCTTGGGCAGGTCGTCATAGGTGCGGCGGTCGACCAGATTCTTCGGCGCAGTTGAGGAAGCGGGCGAGTTTTGACACGACGCCAGCAGCACGATCACACTCAGAAGGACCGCCGTCTTCATTCCTGCCTCTGAGTGTTGCACATTGCTTCTTCCGTTCAATCTGCGCCACGCCGGGGCCTGGAGATCGGCGGCAGGTACCCTTTTGATCTCTCATGACCGTCCGTGAGCTTCGTGAAAAATATCTGGCCTTCTTTCAGTCGAAGGGTCATCAACTGCACGCTAGTGGCAGCCTGATCCCCTACGATGTCACGGGGCGTCTGGACGAGTCGCTGCTCTTCAACGGAGCGGGCATGGTGCAGTTCAAGCCGTACTTCCGTGGAGTCGCCCAACCGCCTCAGAAGCGCCTCACAACCTGCCAGAAGTGCGTCCGAACGGGCGACATCGACGAGGTCGGCGACCTGACCCATCTCACCTTCTTCGAGATGCTGGGCAACTTCAGCTTCGGCGATTATTTCAAGAAGGAGGCGATCGCGTTTTCCTGGGAGTTTTTGACTTCCCGAGAATGGCTGGGGTTGGACCCGCGCCGGCTCGTTGTGACAGTTTTCGAGGAGGATCAGGTGGCCTATGACGCCTGGTCCACTCACTTTTCCTCGGTTGGTTTGGAGCCCCTGCACCGCATTTTCCGACTGGGCGAGGAAACGAACTACTGGCCCGCAGGCGCCTTCTCCTCCGGCCCCCCCGGCCCGTGCGGCCCAAATTCGGAGATGTTCTACTGGACCTCGAAGACCGAGGAGCCGCCCTCCGGCCCCTACACCGCCGAGGATTATCTTCGGGATGAAGGCGAGGGCAAGTGGCTCGAAATTTGGAACGACGTGTTCATCCAGTCCGAATGGCAGGGCGTGCTCCGCGATCCGGCTCGGCCTGATAAGGGTTATGAGAAGACTGGGATGCCCGATCTGCCATTCCAATCGGTGGATACGGGCATGGGCTTGGAGCGCACGGCGGCAGTGCTGGGCGGCTTTCGGTCGGTCTATGACACCGACGCGTTTGTCTCGATTCTCGCGTCGATTTCTTCACAGGGTTCGGGCCTGATCTATGGTCAGGACGAAGCAAAGGACCGCGCCATGCGCATCATCGCCGACCACATGCGGACCGCCAGCTTCTGCATCGCCGACGGCGTTCTGCCGAGCAATGGCGGGCGCGGCTACGTGCTGCGGCGACTGATCCGCCGGGCGGTTTTGAAGGGCCAGCGTGTGCTTGGGTTTGAGGAGGTTTTTCTTCCAAATCTGGTGGATTCGGTGGTGAATGAATTTGGCGGGCACTACGCGGAACTGGTCGAACGGCAGGAGTTGATTCGGGAGACGTTGCGGAACGAAGAGAGCCAGTTCAGGCGGACGCTTTCTGAGGGTGTCGAAGTCCTGCAGAAGATTCTTGGTGAGAATACGGGTGCCGTGCTTCCAGGGGAGCGAGCGTTCTTCCTCTATGACACCTACGGCTTCCCTCTCGAAGTCACTCAAGAACTCTGTGCGGAAGCTGACCTGGAAGTCGATCTTGAAGGCTTTCGACAAGCGATGTCCGAAGCTCAGGAACGCAGTCGCGGCGCGAGCGGGATGGAGACGGTTTATGGGGGTGTGGAGGAAGGCGCAGTCAACGCACCGCCCACCGAATTCGTGGGCTACCACGAAACCAGCGTCTACGCAACAATCCTCGACGCGAAACCTGCGGGCGACAACGATCTGGTCCTCATCTTGGAAAAGTCGCCTTTCTACGCAGAATCCGGCGGTCAAGTCGGTGATACGGGAGTGATCGAAGCGGGCGAAATCCACCTTTTGGTGAAGGATGTCCGAAAACAGAACGGAGTCTGGCTGCACCGCGTGGAACCCGGTCCGGAAGTTCAGTCTGACCAGTTGGTGAATCAGCAGGTGCGCTTGCTTGTGGATGATCAACGCCGCCGCGAGATCACCCGTCATCACACCGCAACGCACCTCCTTCACGCCGCCCTCAAGCAAGTGCTCGGGAGCCACGCCAGTCAGGCGGGCTCTCTGGTCGCCCCTGATCTTCTGCGCTTTGATTTCACCCACGGCCAAGCGATGACCCCCGAAGAAATCCGCGAAGTCGAGCGCATCGTCAATGAGGAGATTTTGAAGGCCCAGCCTGTGGCGATCTACGACAACGTGCCGATCGACTATGCACGCAAGATGGGCGCGATGGCCCTATTTGGCGAGAAGTACGGCGACTCCGTGCGCGTCGTGCAGGTCGGCTCCATGCCGCCGGAAGAAAAGAGCTTCAGCCGTGAACTCTGCGGGGGCATCCACGTCAAAAACACGGGCGAAATTGGGCTCTTCAAAATCCTCCACGAATCCAGCGCGGCCAGCGGCATCCGCCGCATCACGGCTGTCGCGGGAATGCGCGCCTACAACTGGGCGCTCGATCAGGAGGACACTCTCCACGAAGCCGCGAACAAGCTGAAATCGAATCCGCGCCAACTGGCGGAGGCGATCGACAAGACCTTGGAAGCTTTGAAAGACGAAAAACGCAAGCGTGAGAAGCTCGCCGCCCAAGGTGCATCCCAAGCCGCGACCGAGCAGATCGGCCCCTTCGAATTCGCTCTTGAGCGCATCGAAGACGCCGACCCCAAAGACGCCCAGCTCATCGCTGACCGTCTGGTGGACAACCAGCCGATGCGTGTGGCTCTTGTCGTCAACCACGCCGATGGAAAGCTGACATTCGTCTGCAAAGTCGGCAAGGAAGCGGTCGCCCAAGGCGCACACGCGGGCAACATCGTCAAAGCCGCCGCGACCGCAGCAGGCGGCGGCGGCGGAGGCCGCCCCGACTTCGCCACCGCCGGAGCCCGTGATCCGCAGAAGTTGGAGGCCGCAATTGAAGCCGCGAAGCAGGTTTTGCGGGGTTAGTTTTCTGACGCGCAGCCCTGTGGTGCACCTCTCCAGAGGTGCAAGCCCGCCAGGAGTGCTCGACCTGGGTCGAGCTCTGGAGTGAGCACCTTGGTGCTCCGTGCTGTGCAATGTGACGGGTCGGAGGAGTATTGAAAACGTCAAAGCCTCGCAGGAGCTCGGCCCTCCATTTGTAAATTTTCTTGGAGGGCTGAGTTCCACGAAGCCGGTCTCCCTCCCAGACCATGAGATCACTTTTGGAGTGCGGCGAGACATCGCCGCTTTCATTTGCGGCGGAGCCGCCCCCGCTGTTCTGGATCGAGAGCAGGTAGCCGCCTCCGGCGGAATTGAAAGCGGTCATACCTGACCGCACTCCAAAACAAAAGCTTTGCCCAAGGTCACCGCCGGGGACGGTGGCGCACCTCTTCAGTCGTGCAACTCTCACCCTTCATAAAAAGAACCTTCAAGCACCCTCCAGTTCAGCTTCAAATCCCCGAAGATTTACGGGGATATCTATGGCAGAGCTTGTTCTGAGACTCGTGTTGGCGGCGGGGGCCGCCGCGATGCAGCCGCAGATGCTGGGGCCGGCCGCCGCACTCTACGGCAC
>JAEYWW010000124.1 GCA_023428805.1 Armatimonadota bacterium
GTGATACTCCTGTGGGGTCACTTTTTCAAATGGACTTCGAGTCTCCTCTCCCAGGCCGACCAGCGCGCGGCGGCTGACGGTGTTGAGATGGTTGAGATCAGCACCGAATTCGTAGAGGAGCAGGATCGCATCCCGGTCTTCCAGGTCGTACAGCGGGGAGTCGAACTGCGATGAAGCTTTGAGCCCAGGGTCTGCGCCAAGCTCAAGGAGAGTGCGCGCCATCACATAATCGCGTCCGTTCAGGGCAGCTTGCAACGCTGACTCATAACTGTCCCAACCATTCAGATCACATCCTTCAGCAGCCAGCCATCGCACAAGCTCAAGATTCCCGCTATGCACGGCTGAACAAACCAGAGACGCATCCGACTTGAGGTCGTATCCGTGGTCGGCGAGGAGTTGGGCAATTCCCAGATCGCCTTTGGACAAGGCAAGGTGCATCGCATTCCTTTGCGAAGAGTCTTGACGCTTGAGGTTGGGTTGAAAGGAGAGCTCGCGCCGCACATCTTCCACTGAGCCCAAGGCAATGGATCGATGGAGGGACGACCACTCCAGGGGTGCAGGGTCAGCACCTGCTTTCAGAAGCGCATGAACAACCGAGAACATGGATCGGTACGAAGCGCTCTTGACCGGCGTTTCTCCGTAGACGGTTTTGGCATCCAGGTCAACTCCCTGATCGATCAGATATAAGACGATGGGGAGCCGATCTCCCGGGCCGTGGATGGCATCGGTCATGGCCGTGCAGCCGCCCTGAACTCGATAGTGAACATCTGCTCCCGCTTCTTGGAGCATCCGCACCAAACCGACATGACCATGCTTGATGGCAGCCTGCAAAACGGAAGTTCGATGTTCCTTGGGATTTCCTTTTCCGAACCATTTGGCGACCTTCTGGATGGCTTCCGGCAGCAAATCCATCATGCCCGGATGTTGCTGAACGTGGACGAAGTCCACATCCGCGCCCGCCTCGATCAGCAATTTGACAATCTCGAGCTTCGGATTGCTGATTGTCAGGGCGATGAAGAGAGGTGACTGCCGTTCCTCGTCCAGTTCCTTGACCAAATGGCGAGGACTGCTTGCCTGGGCCACCAAATCACGCAGCCCCTGTTCATCCGAATCCCTCACCAACCGATGAATCTCGCCCATTGCCGCTCCGATTATGGTTGATGGCGTGGTGCCCGCTATACTCGTCTCACGGATGGAGCGAAGGGAGTTTCGGCTGGATCACGGGTTTCCCTGGCTGATGGCGGCGGTCTTGGTGGCAAGCGTACTTCCGTTGCTTGTATTGGTCTGTCAGGCGATCTTCCTGCCTTCACAACCAATCCTAATTTTAAGCCTGCTGGCCCCAATCCTGTTGATTCTCGTCGTGTTTTCTGCATCCGGGGTTCAAGAAGCGATCAGAACACGGGGCTCGACAGCGATTCTTGATGGGTCGCATTTGGAATTGCATTCCACCCAAGGCAGTTTTCGGATTTCGGCATCTGAGATTGCAAAAATCCTTGCTGTGCGATCAGGGGGTGCATCCCTGGAATTGCTCTTTGCTGATGTAGAGGACCGAATTCTTGGCCGAACGATGATCGCCAACTCTTCTGAAGCAATGAAGTTTGCCGAAGTCCTGGAAGACATCCTTGCAGACCGCAACTCCTGGATTTATGACGAGAGCACTTTTGACCTTCGGTATAAATTGTTTGGCGGATTGATCGTCTTGGTGGGTTTTCTGAGTGTCGGTTATTTTGCGTGGCTGAGGGCTATTGAGGCTCAACACAACGCTGATACGGCGCGGGGCAACATCAATATGGGCATGATCCTCATGGGATTCGGCGCACTCATCCTTCTGTCCCGCCGCAAAAGAAACTGGCCCGATCACCAGGAGTGATCGGGCCAGAGGCTGCCGTTGAAGGGCGGCTCAGATGTCCGAGTAGAGATAGAACTCGTACGGATGCGGGCGCAGGTCGATCGCGTCGCACTCGTTTTCGAGCTTGTAGTCGATGTAGGTGTTGATCAGGTCCTCGGTGAACACGTCGCCCTTGGTGAGGTAGGCGTGGTCGGCGCGGAGGTTGTTCAGCACTTCGCGGAGCGAGCCCGGAGTCTGAGCGATGCCCGTCTTCTCCTCGGCCGGGAGTTCGTACAGGTCCTTGTCGATCGGCGTTGGCGGTTCGATGCGGTTCTGGATTCCATCAAGACCAGCCATCAGCATCGCGGAGCACGCAAGATAGATGTTCGCCGACGGATCGGGACAGCGGAACTCGATGCGCTTCGCTTTCTTGGACTTGCCAACAATCGGAATGCGGACGCACGCCGAGCGGTTGCGGGCGGAGTAGATCAGGTTGATCGGAGCCTCGTAGCCCGGAACCAGACGCCGGTAGGAGTTGGTGGACGGATTGGTGAAGGCGAGCAGGGAAGGCGCGTGCTTCAGCAGGCCGCCGATGTACCAGCGCGCGGTGTCGCTGAGCTGGGCGTATCCCGCCTCGTCGTAGAACTGGTTCTCGCCGTTCTTCCAGATCGACTGGTTGACGTGCATTCCCGAACCGTTGTCGCCGAAGAGCGGCTTCGGCATGAACGTCGCGGCGAGGCCATACCGATTCGCGGTGTTCTTGATCACGTGCTTGAACTTCTGCATCTTGTCGGAGACAGTCAGCAGGGTGTCGAAGCGGATGTTGATCTCGCACTGGCCGACGGCGACTTCGTGGTGGTGAATCTCCGTCTTGATGCCGACCTCTTCGAGCAGGAGCATCATCTCGCCGCGCAGATCGTTCATGCGGTCGGCAGGGTAGGTCGGGAAGTAGCCGCCCTTCGGTCGAACGGTGTAGCCGATCGCATCATCGGAACCGGAGTTCCAGTGCGCTTCCTGCGTGTCCAAGTGGAAGAAGGAATGGTGCGGATTGTTGCTGTAGGCCAGCTTCTCGAACACAAAAAATTCGGCCTCAGGGCCGAAGTAGGCAGTGTCGCCGATGCCGGTGGACTTGAGATAAACCTCGGCTTTTTTGGCGACGTAGCGCGGGTCTCGGCTGTAGGCTTCGCGGGTGATCGGGTCCTCGACGTTGGCGACGATGACGGCAGTGGTGTGCTCGGTGAAGGGGTCGATGAAGACGGTTTCAGGATCGAGGGTCAGGAGCATGTCCGACTCGTTGATCGCCTGGAATCCGCGGATGCTGGAACCATCGAAGGCGAGCCCATCTTCGAACATATCTTCGCCGATGTCATCGGCAAGCAGCGTGAAATGATGCCAGGTTCCGAAGAGATCCGTGAATCGGACGTCGAGGAACTGGGCGTCGTTTGACTGAAGAAACTCAATAACTTCCTTTGGCGACATTTGATGCAACTCCACGGGAAACCCTTCGGAAAATCAGCACCGATCCCCGCTCCTCCAGGACCACCACGGTCCCAGGAATCCCACGTCCTATCATGACGGATGACATCCTCTTAACGGAAGATGGAACGCCAGAGGGACTAGAAGTTATTCACATTGACAGGTGCAGCTTGTTTTGTTTTGCAAACAAGGATGATTCCTTGGGGATTGGAAAAGTGGCTGGCAGGCTGGATGCTGCAAACAACGCCCCAGCCGCGCTCAGTCCGGCAATCATCGTTGCCCCCGGACCGCTCCGCTTCAGCGGGCTCTCGGATTCCCGCACTTCAGTGCGAACTTACAACCTTCATCGCACTGAAGTGCGCACGACCGAGAGCCCGACTGAAGTCGAGCGCTCCCTATCTCCCGGACCGCTCCGCTTCAGCGGGGCTGTCGGATTTCCGCACTTCAGTGCGGAGACGTTCAAAAGGGCGGCGCGCCGCACGTTCCAAAGCGCGACATGAATGATCGCGCACTCCAAAGCCTTGCCAAGCCCGAACACTCAGGCATTTATAACTGAGTTTCCTGCTTTTGAGGATCGCGGCACGCTTTCTGCTCGTTGTCTGGCATAGGACAGCAACCCTCTGCTCCCAACGCCGCCCCATCGCTTCGGGGCGGCTTTTTATTTCTTCGCTCCCGCATCGCCTCATGACTGAGAATCCCCCTCATCCAGAAAGGTGACGTGAGTCCCGGGCTCAAGAGAGTTCGATGCCATAATCCCCTCAGCTCTCCGCAGACAGCTTGGCGGCCTTCGGGCCTTAATCCACCAGCCAGCCGAGGTGCAGCGCAAGGACAACAAAGACGATTTTCCTGGGTTCGACCCTGGGCGGATTGGGCTCCTGCGCCAACGCGGTGCGGGAGCCCAATTCGTTTAAGAGGCGAAAAAGCACGATGCCGACAGCCGCAAAGGCAACTACGATTGAAGCGACGAAGGAACGATTCGACCGCTCGGTGGGAGTGATCTTCACCGAGTATCGCGGTTTGAAAGTCCGGGAGCTCCAATCTCTTCGGCGGACGCTCAAGGAGAAGGGCGGCGAAATCCAAGTCGTCAAGAACACCCTTTTCCGACTGGCTGCGGGTGATGCCGCATCCAACCTCACCGACGAGCTGAGCAGCGGCCCCACGGCCGTCGCCTTCCTTTACGAGAACGAGACTGACTGCGCGAAGGCGCTGTTCGACTTTGAAAAGACGAACAAGAAGCTCGTGATCAAGGGAGGTCTGATTGGCGGCAAAGTCTTCGATGGCAAGCAGATCGAAAACTTCAGCAAGCTGCCGCCGCGTGATGTCCTGATCGCCCAGGTGATCGGAACCATCGCGGCCCCGCTCAGCAATCTCGTCGGTGTGGTCGAAGCCCTTTACGCCGATCCCATCCGGGTCATCGGCGCGGTGGCCGACAAGGTCAACGAGGGTGGAGGGCCAGTCGAGAGCGCTCCGGCAGAGACAGCCGAAACCAATTCCAGCGAACCCGCGCCGGCCGAAGAGGCCGCCGCCCCGACCGAAACCACGGAAACCCAGGAGTAAAGAAACAAAATGGCCACCACTGTTGAGTCCATTGTCGAGCAGATCAGCGGCATGACCGCCCTCGAGCTCAGCGAGCTCAAGACGGCTCTCGAAGAGAAGTTCGGCGTCACCGCCGCCGCCCCCATGATGATGGGTGGCATGATGCCGATGGGCGGCGGAGACGCTGCTCCTGCCGCCGAAGAGAAGACCGAGTTCGACGTCATTCTCGCCGCCGCTGGCGACAAGAAGCTCGAAGTCATCAAGGTCGTCCGCGAGATCACCGGCCTCGGCCTCAAGGTAGCCAAGGACCTCGTCGATGGCGCTCCGAAGCCGATCAAGGAAGGCATCGCCAAGGACGCCGCCGAGGATCTCAAGAAGAAGCTCGAAGAAGCCGGCGCGAAAGTCGAACTCAAGTAAGTTCGGTTCTTTCAATCAACTCAAACACCCCTGCGGATTCGCAGGGGTGTTTTTTGATGGCTATCGCCTTCGTTTTTCCAGCTCTTTGATCGCGTCGTCTACGAGATGCTTTTTGGAGGCTGGAGCACGAGATTTGATGGCTTTGAGTTCATCAAGCAATACGGATGACGGCACTTTTGCAAGATGAGTTGACTGTGTTGTCCTCATCATGCTTGCCAAAAGGGAGTAGCGTTGTTCCCGCTCTGCGAGACGCATTTCGTGACAGACAAAATCAGCCTTCAAGTCTTCGCGGGCACTGTAGCGGTTCTTTGCGATTTCATAGTAGAGGTTTGCGGCGGATTCTGTCTTAAAGTGGGTTTCGATCCATGCCGAGCTTTGGTCGGAATCGCCGCCGCTGGCATAGACGATTGTTTCGGGAGTACGTGTGGGGTGGACTCCGTAGCTGACGATGCTATTCCAAACCCAGGCCACGTTCCACGGCTCGGACCAGCAGGTGACTTTCACCTTGTCGGAACCAGCGGGTGTCCCGTAGGGGTTCATGCCGAATTGATGCATCGCCACCGCCCGATCCAATTCAACAATGGCCGTTTTGATGGCACCAGCCGCAGATTTGTCCTTGTCTGCTATTTGGGTGAAGGTGATCGTGCAGGGGGATCGCCCGCATATTTCCATTTTGATCTTTGAAGTCAGCACCGCTTGGTTGGGAGTGATGCGGATGAACGGGAGTGCCGCCCCGCCGAGCAGGACCACAAGCAAGCCGATCCAGAATGTCCGACTGAACCTCACTTGTTTATTCTCGGTCATTCGGGGCTTATATCTCGTGCGGCTTTGCAGAAGGGCGATGACGAGATTCATGTGGCCCAAGCTTGGATGTCGCGCCTTTCGGGTGGTGCACCTCTCCCGAGGTGCAGG
>JAEYWW010000168.1 GCA_023428805.1 Armatimonadota bacterium
CAATTGAATCAGAGGCGCACCGAGAACGCTGAGGCAGATGATGACGAAACCCGAAGCAAATGCCCATTCCGGTCCAGCCATCCACTTCCAGGGGCCACGCTGCAGAAGATCATAGCTTCCTTCTCCCGCGCGCTCAGCCTGAATGAGCATGGATCGCTGGTGAACCCGGGCATAGAGCACGCCTGCGGCGATCAGATAGACGAAGAACAGCCAGGTGCCGGGAATGTAATCCGCCAATCCAACCAGGCCGAAAAGCGCAAGCGAGGGCAGCGTCAGGAAGAGAAGCGTCTGATCCCGCCAGGAGAAAATCGGGCAGAGGATCAGCATCCAGCAAAGCGTCGCCGCGATCAGGATGTTGAATTCAAATGGCTCACCCGGAAGGGCGAGATTCAGAGGACGAACAAAGAAGAAGCAGGCGAGCGCCGTGATGGTCCAGAGGAGGACATCAAACTTGACCAATGGTGATTTGACGGCGACCTTGGAGATCAGATATCCGATCAGCGTCGAGATGGGAGCCATCGCGGCGATGAAGATCGCCAGACTGATATTGTTGAGGCTCATCCCGATCGCGTAGCCCGCGCAGGCGCAGCCGAGCCCGGAGAGGATGTGGTCGAAGAAGCCTTTTTCGGGACGGAACAGCGCGTTCATCCCAGCTTCTCCACGCGGGGCACAAAGATGACTTGGGCTCCAGCCAATTCGAGCTGACTGATGTAATTTGAGTCAGCGGCGGACTGGAAGCCGGACGGCAGCTTCTGCGTGTAATCCTTCGGGTCGTAGACCAGGCAGATTTTCTGCATATCAACCATGTCCAACAGCATTCGCGGCAGAAGCGCTTCCTGCTGGCAGAGGAACAAAACGACCGTCTCACCGTCAGCAAAAAGCCCTTTGAGGGAGGCAAGTTCCTGAGCCAAAGTGAGGGGTTGGTCGGGTTGAATAACGGTCAAAGCTTCCGAAGTCGCTCGCTCTCGTGCAGAAGGATGGTCGAGGTACGCAGTGGCGGACTCCACCTGAGGAAAGTGAATCAGGGCGTTCTTTTCAAGAAACTGCTGAGTGAGATAGAGCGCGTTGCCGCACATGGCCTCAAAAACCGAAGTCTGTTCATCTCCGACATCAATTCCCGAAGTCCTCTGGAGGATCATGCGGAGGGTCAGACCTGAACCCGACTCGAACTCTTTGACCATCAGCGTGCCGCGCTTCGCGCTCGACTTCCAGTGGATGGTCCGCATCGGGTCGCCTTGGACATAGTTGCGGATGCTGCGCGTGTCGAGTCCTGAGCCGGTGCTTCGCCCTGTCTCAAGTTCGCTCTGGCCCCAGCCTGCGGAGGGCGTGATCGAGGTGTGGATGGGGATGGGTGCAGGATAGACGATGAGTTCCGCGACTTCGGTGGTGTAGATTTTCTTCAGCGTGACAAGCCCGAGCGCATCAGTTCCTTCGACTGTCAGACGCTGCCACTGGTAGATGCCTCGGCGTCGGGGCTGAAATGTGTATTTCGTCTGAATTGGCTGATCGAAGGAGGGCGCCACAGGAAGGCTGACCATCTGATCTCGATCCACAAGCCTTCGCGGAAGATGGTCGATCACGCTCACCAACGGTCTTTTCAGGCGCCGCTCGCTCCACACAATGATGTGGACCGTCACTGGTTCGCCCACTTGGACCGCAGGGGTGATCGAACGCTCAAATCGCAATCCGCGCACCGCCAGCCAAGCCTGCAGCCGGGAGCCCGCCAGAGTCGCGATGATCGCCGTCGCCATGTAGAACAATGGCGGCGAGTTCACCAAGACCGCCATGACGATCAGGAAGAGACTCGCGGTGGACAGCGCGACTGCGGCGTAGCGGTTTCTCATACCTTGGCGGGAATCGGAACCGGAACGGCCTCCATGATGTGCCTGATGATGTCGTCGCCCTTCATGCCTCTGGCGCGGACTTCGCCGCGAAGGATGAGGCGGTGGCCGAGCACGATCGGAGCGCAGTACTTGACATCATCTGGACGGACGAAATCAATTCCCTGCATTGCGGCACGGGCCTGCGCCGCATGAAGAAGGAAGAGCGAGCCGCGCGGGGATGAACCGAGGATGACCTGGCTCTCCTCGCGGGTGGCGCGGACGATGTCCACGATGTATTCCCTCATCGACTCATCGACATGGACCGTGCGGATGTAATCCTGGGCGGCAATCAGCTCGGGCAGGGTTGCGACAGGCTTGACACTATCAATGGGATGCGCGACCTGCTGGCCCTTGAGAACCATCGCCTCCGCCTCACGATCCGGGTAGCCGAGGGAGACGCGGGCAAAAAAGCGGTCGAGCTGTGCTTCCGGCAGCGGGAAGGTGCCCGTCATCTCAATATTGTTCTGTGTCGCCAGAACGAAGAAGGGCCTTGCGAGAAGGTGTGTGACGCCATCGACAGTAATCTGGTGCTCTTCCATCGCCTCCAGAAGGGCTGATTGCGTCTTGGGCGTGGCGCGGTTGATTTCGTCAACAAGCACGACATTGGCGAACAGAGGTCCTGGGCGAAACTCAAACTCGCCATTGAGAAAGACCGAAGTGCCCGTGATGTCGGTCGGCAGAAGGTCGGGCGTGAACTGGATGCGGTGGAATTCGCCTCCCATGACCTTGGAGAGCGCCTTCGCCAGCGTGGTCTTGCCGACTCCCGGCACGTCCTCAATGAGAAGGTGGCCTCCGCAGAGAAGAGTCAAAATGGCGTCTTCAATTGTTTGAGACTTGCCGACAATCACACGGTCGATTTCAACGCGCATGGCGGCGGTCAGTTGAGCAATGCTTTGAGAATTCACTAAACGAAAGGTCCCCCGACCAAATATGACATTCCTACGGAGCGCGTTTACGAAACGCTCGATTCCCTGCCAATGTTCCCGACAGTATGTCCTGAAAGCCCTCCTCGCGTCATAATCCGCGACCGATGGAGCTTCGTCGTTGCGTTGTGGGCGTGGACCTGGGCGGCACCAATGTGCGCGCGCAGGCCATGTTCGAGGACGGCACCGAGGCCGGCCCCCGATTCGAGAATCCCTCTCGTGCCCAGCAGGGCACCCAGGCCATCCTGAACAGCGTGATTGACACGGTGAATCAGGCGGCGGCGGCAGCCGAAGAAAAGCCCATCGCCATCGGCCTCGCCATTCCCGGACACACCGACAACGACGCGGGCATCGTCCGCTGGTCACCCAATTTTGGCGAGGAGATCGACGGGGTCTTCCACATGTGGATCAATGTCCCGATTCGGGACACGATCATGCGCGGCACCGGGCTGCCCGTTCACATGGCGAACGACGCCAACAGCGCGGCGGTCGGTGAATATATGTATGGCTCGGGCGAGGGAATGGCCTCCTGCCTGGTTCTCCTCACCCTTGGCACGGGTGTTGGCGGCGGGGTGGTCATGTCTCCCGCCTCTGTGATGGGTCAATCGAGCGGACCGCTCCTTCTTTTGGGAGGCAATAAAGGCGGCGCAGAACTGGGCCACACTTTGATCCGGCAGGGCGGTTTGGACTGCAACGCGGGCTCGTATGGCGCTCTCGAAGCCTATTGCCAGCGCGACTCAATCATCCGCCGCGCCATCCACTTTTTGAACCGAGGACGCCAGTCGATCATTTGGGACATGATCGAAGGCGACCTCAGCAAGGTCACTCCGAAGCTCCTCAGCGAAGCGGCGGACAAGGGTGATTTTGTCGCGCGTGATGTCTGGCGGGAAGTCGGCGTCGCGCTGGGCGCCGGAATCGGCAGCCTCATCAACGTTTTCGCGCCGGAAGTGTTCGCCATCGGCGGGCAGATCAGCAAGGCTGGCCCTTGGCTGCTCGAACCGGCGATTGTCGAAGCGCGATATGTCGCGATTCCGTCCTTGTACTCAGAGTGCCGCATTGTGGTCGCTCAACAGAACGAGGACGCCGGGCTCCTTGGCAGCGCCGCCATCGCCCTCCAGATGACCAAGTAAAAGACGGGCTCCGCTGGTAGACTCAACTACCGATTCGGACGCCCGAGGAGATTCAGAGCGAATGACGGAAGTAATCATGCCCAAAATGGGCGACGGCATGGAGGAAGGAACCCTCCTGGAATGGCTGAAGAAGGACGGCGAGACCGTCAAGTCCGGCGAGGTGATCGGCAATATTCAGACCGACAAGGCCACACTGGAGCTTGAGGCTCCGGCCAAGGGCATCCTCACCGGATTCCTGATCCAAGCGGGTGAGACCGTGCCCGTCGGCAAGCCCATCGCTGCAATCCTCAAGGAAGGCGAATCCCTGCCCGCAGGCTGGGGCGGCTCCGCTCCTGCACCTGCCAAGGAAGAGAAAGCCGAATCTCCAAAGGAAGATGCGAAGGCGGAATCCAAGCCCGAGAAGAAGGAAGAATCCGTAAAGGCAGAAGAAGCTCCGAAGTCATCAGATTCCGGCCGCGTCAAAGCCAGCCCGCTCGCCAAGAAGGTCGCCGCAGAAGCTGGTGTCGAACTTTCCAGCGTCTCCGGGACTGGCCCGGGGGGCCGCATTGTTGAGAAGGACGTCCGCAGGGCCATCGAAGAGCAGGGCACCAAGCTCCCCGCCATCGGCTCCACCGTCTTCGCCCAGGGTGAGGACAAAACGGTCCCTCTCAATCGCCTCCGCCAGGTGATCGCCGAGCGGACACAGAAGGCCAAGCAGGAAGCCCCGCACTTCTATGTCACCGTCGAGGTCGATGTCGAGAAGATTCAAACTCTCCGTTCGATGTTCAAGGACGAGGACGCTGGTTCGATCTCGGTCAATGATTTTGTGATCAAGGCGTGCGCGCTCGCTCTGCGCGATATGCCCGAAGTCAACAGCACCTTCAAGGGCGACCACGTCCTGCTGCATGGAGGCATCCATGTCGGCATGGCGGTCGCGCTCGAAGACGGCCTGATCGTCCCGGTGGTCAAACACGCCGACCAGCTCACGCTCCGCCAGATTTCCGCCGCCTCCAAGGACCTCGCCTCCCGTGCCCGGGCTGGCAAACTTGGTCTGGACGAAATGTCTGGAAGCACATTCAGCATCAGCAACATGGGGATGCTCAACGTGGACAACTTCGGCGCGATCATCAACACACCCAACAGCGCCATCGTCGCGGTCGCCTCGGCCAAGAAGATGGTCGTGGTGAACGAGGATGATGAACTTGAGGTCCGGCTCCGCATGAACTTGACCGGCTCCTTCGACCATCGGGTCCTTGACGGCGCCGTCGGAGCGAAGTTCATGAACGTTGTACGGGATTATCTGGAATCCCCGGCAAAGCTTTTGAGCTAAGCAACGCCAGATATGTCAATGTCTCGGGCATCGGCCCGAGACATTTCTTTTTTAATCTTCTACAGCTTTATTGGCCATGCGGTAGTCGTCTTTGCTGCTCTGATCCAAAGTGGAGAACCGGGTGTAGGCGGGCTGAAACGCCAAAAGAACGGTGCCGGTGGGGCCGTTGCGGTGCTTGAGGATGCCGATTTCTGCGACTTCAGCCTTTTCCGGGTCCCACTTTTCATCGACATTGTCGCGGGATTTCTTGTCGTAGTATTCCTTGCGAAAAATCGTCATCACGATGTCAGCTTCCGCCTCGATGGAGCCGGATTCGCGGAGGTCGCTGAGGGCGGGTCGCTTGTCGTCCCGAGATTCGACTTGCCGGTTGACCTGGGCCAGGGCGACGACCGGGATTCCGAGCTCCTTTGCCATCTGCTTGAGAGAGCGGGCGATGTCGCCGATTTCGTTGGTGCGGTTGTCGTGCCGCTTGCCCGCGTTGCCCTTCATGAGCTGAAGGTAGTCGATGACGATCATCTTGAGATTTGGATCGTCCGCCATCAATCGGCGGCACTTGCCTCGCATCTCCATCGGGCTGATGTCGCCCGTGTCATCAATATACACGGGCAGGCGATACATCATGTCGATGGCATCAGTCAATTTGTGATAGTCTTTATCGTGAAGAGTTGTCTTTTTCAGAGCGCTCATGGGCACCCGCGCAAGGGTGGAGATCATCCTTCGCACCAACTGTCCGCCCGTCATTTCCAGGGAGAAGACTGCGACCGAGCCGCCTTCCTTCGCCACTTCGATCGCGAAGTTCATCGCAAACGATGTCTTGCCCATCGCGGGCCGGGCGGCGACGACAATCAAATCACCCGGATAAAACCCGGTCGTGATCTTGTCCATGTCCTCGAAGCCGGAGGCCAAGCCAAGCGCGGGTTCGCCCGTTTCGATCAGCCTATCAATCTCTTCGTAGACCTGCCTCGCCAGCGAGCGGACCGGAGTAAATCCTTTTCCCAATCGTCGACGGCCCACGTTGAACAGCAGATTTTCGGAGTTGTCGATCTTCGTTTCGACGTCCAAGTCCTTGTCGCGAGCGATCCGGCTGATCTCCTGACCCGCTCCATCAAGACTGCGAAGAACCGACTGATCCTGGACGATTTCAGCGTATGATTTGGCGTTCGACGCGGTCGCGACCGATTCAGCGAGCTGAATCAGGTATTCGACTCCACCAGCCATCAAAAGCGTTTCGCGGGAGGTCAGTTCGGTTTTCAGAGTGACCAGATCGACGGCCTTTCCCGCATTGCGAAGCGCGCGAATACCCTTGTAGACCTCGCGGTGGGCGGGCAGATAGAAATCCTCCTCCTTCACCCGCTCCAAGACGTCGTCGCACGCCTGCTCGCTCAGGAGCATGGAGCCGAGCGCGGACATTTCAGCTTCGATGTTCTGCGGTGGGATCAGGGAGTCAAAGGCATTGGCCGCCATGGGGGAGATTGATGATACAACGTACCACACCTGCCTCAAGAGACTCTGCCAAGAAAGTTGTGCACAGGGGTGGTATAACCCCACCGTCCATGCCCATCCTTGCAGAGAATCTGATCCGCAACGTCCCTGATTTCCCGCAGCCGGGAATCATGTTCAAGGACCTGTCGCCCGTCCTGCAGCATCCGGCGGCTCTGCAGGAAGTCGTGGACCTTCTCGCGGCAGACGCCAAGGCGAAAGGGGCGGAAGTGATCGTCGGGGTGGAAAGCCGCGGTTTTGTGCTCGGTGTTCCCGTCGCGCTGCAGATCGGACTTCCCTTCACCATGGCCCGCAAACTTGGGAAGCTCCCTGCTGACAAAATCCGCGAAGAGTACGCGCTCGAATACGGAACCAATGTGATCGAGATGCACACCGACTCGATCTCCCCCGGACAGCGCGCCTACGTGGTGGATGATCTGCTCGCAACGGGTGGAACGGCCGCAGCGACCATCCGACTGGTCGAAAGGTTGAATGGGAACGTCTGCGGGCTCGGCTTCATGGTCGAATTGGGCTTCCTGATGGGCCGAGAGAACCTGTTGGGTTATCCGGTTGAATCTCTCATCCGTTATGATTAATTGAGGAATTTGCATATGAAGCGCAGCTCTGCCCTGCTTCTTGTTCTCGGCGTGTCGATGGCGGCTTTCGCCTTCGAGCAGGTCACCATCCCGGAAATCCTGAAAGATCCGTCCAAGTTTGACGGCAAAGATGTCAGCGTCACCGGGGTTGTCGAGGGATATCAGGAACGCACCAGCAAGGGAGGCAACAAGTACACGTCCTTCCGAGTGAAGGCCGATTCAAAAACGCTCAGCGTCTGGATGAAGGACCACCCCACCGCCGACAAGTCGCTGAAAAACGGCTACACCGTTTTGGTGACCGGAATCTTTGCCAAGGAAAAGAAGGTCGGAGACGTGATCTTCAAGAATGAGATCGACGTGAGTCCGAAGAGCGGCAAAAACTACGGCTGGTCCATTCTCGCCAAGGGAGAGTGAGCACTCCGCGCTTGATCGCCGTTATGGGCCCGACTGCGTCGGGCAAGTCCACGCTGGCTGAGAACCTTGCAAAAAGATTCTCAGCCATTCTCATCAATGCGGATGCATTCCAGGTGTATCGCGGCTTCGATGTCGGCACCAACAAGCCCTCGGACCGCTCCCAATACCATCTGATCGACATCTGCGATCCTGCGGAAGAGTTTGGCGTGGGGGCATGGATTCGTCTGGTCGTCCCGCTCCTCAGTCAGGCATTTGCCGACCAGCGCGATGTGGTGATCGTGGGCGGAACGGGCTACTACATCCGCGCTTTGATGGAGGAGTTCAAAGACCTCCATGAGTCGCCATCACAGGACCTCAGGCAGTCCTTGATGCGCCGCGAGGAACAGGAAGGCGCCGGGTCGCTGCGGCACGAACTCATTCGACTGAATCCCGAATCCGCCGCCCAAATCGATCTTCAAAATCCGGTTCGAGTGCGGCGGGCGCTGGAAAAGCTGCTCAGCCAAGGCTCGCCATTGCATTTCAAATTGCCGGAATTTGAAAAATTCAAGATCGGTCTGCGGTGGCAAAAGGAGGAGCTGCGGCGGCGGATCGAGGAGCGCACTCAGGCCATGCTTGACCCCTGGGCCGAGGAAGTGGAGCAGATTCTTACATCCGGGGTCCCTGCTTCGGCTCCGGCATGGAGAGCTATCGGGTATCAATCAGTTGCCGACTGGGTGAATGGCCTGGGCACGCGCAGCGATGCGTGCGAGGCGATTGTTAAAGAGACATGGCAATATTCCAAACGTCAGGGAACCTGGCTGAGGAAGGAGCCATATCTACAATGGGTTGACCTCAATGAGGGGAACCACAATCGAATACTTTCGGGGGATGCCTGGACGGTCGACTGGACCGCCGGCAAATGAGTGCATATGGCTAAGTCTATCAACCTTCAAGACATGTTTTTGAATCAGGTCCGCAAAGAGGGCATCAGCGTGACCATTTACTTGATGGGAGGAGTCCAGCTTCGCGGCAATGTGCGCGGCTTCGACGCCTTCACTGTTCTTCTCGACTCTCCAGGCAAGCCGACTCAGCTCGTCTACAAGCATGGAATCACCAGCATCGTTCCGGTGAAGCAGTTCGGCGAACGGGATGAAGAACAACGATCACACGATGACTAAATTCGCAAAATGGCACGGAATCGGAAACGACTTCGTGATGGTCAACGCCTTTCGAGAGAATCTCGACGAAGCTTCGTTGCCTGAATTGGCGCGCGCCATGTGCTCGCGCCGGTTCGGCATCGGCAGCGACGGCCTGATCCTCGCCGCCCCAGGACATGACGCCGAACTCGCCATGAGGATGTTCAACCCTGACGGCTCGGAAAGCGAAATGTGCGGCAACGGGGTCCGGTGCTTCGCCCTCTTCGCTCAAGAAGAAGGGCTGGCGAGTTCCAACGAGATTCCGGTCGAAACCGGGGCTGGCCTCCTCAAGCTCAACATCCTTGCCGATGGTCGCGTCCGGGTCGATATGGGCAGAGCGCGTTTGACCCGAGGCGAAATTGGGATGACGGGCGAGGCAGGCGAAACCTTCATCGGGCAGCGGATCGAAGCGGATGGACATTCCTTCGTCGGCACTGCCGTATCGATGGGCAACCCTCATTTGACGATCATCGTGCCCGATGTCGCCTCCATTGCCTTGGATGAGATCGGCCCCATTTTCGAGCATCATCCGCTCTTTCCGAAGCGGGTCAACGTGCATTTCATCCAGGTCGAATCGCCCTCTCGGCTGATTCAGCGCACCTGGGAACGAGGGGCGGGAGCGACGCTTGCCTGCGGCACGGGTGCCTGCGCCTCCGGCGTTGCGGCCTTCCTGAACGGAGCTTCGGAACGAAGGACAACCATTCGCCTGCCCGGCGGTGAGTTGGAGATCGAATACGCCGAAGATGGCACCGTTTGGATGACCGGCCCGGCTGTCAAAGCCTTTGACGGCATCTGGAACTGAACGCTGCTGACACAAAAAAACCGTTGCGGTGATCCCCGCAACGGCTTTTTATCTGTGCGAATTTACGCCGCGCCCTTGGCCAATCTTGAGAACGTTTCTTTGTCCACGGATCGGTTCAAGCACTCTTCGTAGCTCACATAGCCCTGACGGAACAGGTCCGCAAGCGAGCGGTCCATCGTCCTCATGCCCAGGTTGGCGGAGGTTTCGATGACGCTGTACATCTGGTGCGTCTTGCCTTCGCGGATCAAGTTCTTGATCGCGGGGACGCCCATCATGATCTCCAGCGATGCGCATCGGCCGCCCCCCAGCTTCGGCAGAAGCTGCTGGCTGACAACGCCTTCCAGCGTGTTGCCGAGCAGGACGCGAATCTGCTCCTGCTGATCGCTTGGGAAGACGTCCACGATTCGGTCGATAGTGGACGGCGCGTTGCGGGTGTGCAATGTTCCAAAGACCAAGTGACCGGTTTCAGCGAGCGTCAGAGCCGCCTCGATGGTTTCCAAGTCGCGGAGTTCACCAACCAGGATGATGTCCGGGTCTTCACGGAGCACCGCCCGAAGAGCATTGTGGAAATTATAGGTGTCGCTGTGGAGCTCACGTTGGTTCACCATGCAGCGCTTGTGCTGGTGCACATATTCGATCGGGTCTTCGATCGTCATGATGTGCGCGGGACGCGAGCTATTGATGTCGTCGATCATCGCCGCGATGGTCGTCGACTTTCCTGAACCCGTCGGTCCGGTGACGAGCACAAGGCCGGAGTGGCGCTTTGCGAGTTCTCGGATGATGACAGGAAGACGAAGCTGTTCAAATGTCGGAATTGAATTCGGAATCATGCGGAGCGCGCCTGCGACGGAGCCGCGCTGCATATAGACATTGAAGCGAAATCGTGCGAGATGCTTGACTGAATAGCCAAAGTCGAGCTCGTGAGTCTGCTCAAACCGCTGAATATGGTCTTCAACGAGCGAATCGTAGATGATCCGGCGCGTCTGTTCGGGCAGCATGATCTCGAACGGCAGGGGAACCAACTCGCCATCGACACGGACCATGGGGGGCAGTCCCGCAGTCAAGTGAATGTCGCTGGCCCGCCGCTCGACAGCCATTCGGAGAATGTCGTCGATATGCGTGTCGTCCAGACGGCGAAGGTCCGGCGCATCCATCTTGATGCGGGCTTCGACATCTTTGAAGACTTGGAACTTGCTGTCCTGCTCTTCAATCTTCAACAAATCCTGCGACACAAACGCGGGCATGTTGGGATCAACCGAACCCCCATCCTCGATGACGAGTGACGGATTGGATACGGGCTGAATCACCGTGCCTTCCTCGGCCGATTCCTGCCCTCCCAAGATCTTGTCCCAGCTAAAATTGTCGCTCATCCGTGATTCACCTGTTCATCAAGGCTTTCGAGTCGGCGATGGCCTGCTTGCCTGCCGCAATGTAATTCTCGGTTTGTTCGGGCGTCCAGCCCAGGGTTTTCACTGCCCAATCGGGAAGATTCACCACTGCATCGTGAGTCCCGACACCTTCGACCACAACTCGCGCGATGCGGTTGGAGATCGCGGTCAAGGCTCGGATGAGCTCGCTTTCCTCGGCTTCGCCTTCGTGAGGCCGCATATAGTCGAGGCCCGCGATCAACTCTTCGGGGAACCCCCAGTGCTCGGAGGCGGCGATGTTGACTTCGATGTGGTCGCACCCAAACACGGCCTTCTCAGCCATGAAGTCGGGCGCGCCGCGATCTACCAGCGCCATCACCTTGTCGAACATTTCGGAGTCGCACCTGTCCATCAGCGTTTTGCCGATCAAATGAAGCAGTCCACACGTGAAGGCAACATCAGGGTCGATTCTCTTATTGAGCTCCGCGATGGCCTTGGCGCAGACTGCGGTATCGAGCGATTGTCGCCACCAGCCCCGTCGGCGAAGGCTTCCCCGGTCGTTCTTTCCCAGGAACATGT
>JAEYWW010000217.1 GCA_023428805.1 Armatimonadota bacterium
GTATGAGAGCTTGCTTCGGATTCCAGCATTGGACAGTTTGCTCGCTCCCTTCGGCGCAAGCCAGAGCCTGTTCCGCTCGCCGTCAGATCCGGGCACATCTTCGCTCGCTGAGTTTCAGGATGGATCATGCTGGAAAGAATTCGGTTCCAGCTATGAGTACCTTGGAACAATCCCCCTTAAAGTCATGCCGCTGACCGCCCTCAAAGAGCCATCTCGCAGCACCTATTTGTTTGAGTTTGGGACATTTCGTGGAGGCAAAGAAAGCTCTGCGAGCGGACGTACGCATGTTTTCTTTGCTGACGGTCATGCAAAGTCAGTAACATGGAAAGCATCTGTGGACGCCAGGGAGTTAGCCTCGTCTGATTTTGATTTTTAGGTGTGTGCGACTAGGGGGAGTTTTCTCGTAAGGCACCTTGACAATTGCACGTAGTAAGGGTACGATTTTGTGGGGCTTATGCCTCTCAGGAGTGTTATGATGAAAAATATTCACAACGTCATGCTTGGTATGCTGACTGGATTTGTGGTCTTGATGCCGTTCGCATTGCAGGCGCAAGTTCCCACAGACCCTAACCAGCCGAGGAAACCATCGTGTATGTAAGCTGGTGCGGGCTCTGATTTGACGGAATGCTATCAGCGTTGCAATTCTCTTTGTCCTGAAACTGAAGCAAACACACAGTGTAAGAACTGGTGTTTGTGGGCGCACCAGTAAGCCGATACATTTGAGAGTTCGCCATTATTGTTGGCGAACTCTCAAATGTGTACATTCTAATGCATGGTAGCTTGAGTATAATGTCACACTGAATCGGTGTCCATAATGTCTAGGAGACTATAATAGTATATCTCTAGTAAAATACTGACGATTATGTCACTACTTTTAAGTAGAGATATTAGTAAATCACAGTTCGTATCTAACAATATTGCCCGTCACTAACTTGGCCCAAACCGGGAAATGGTCGCTCGGATAGCTGGCTCCGCCTTCGCGGCGGTCGATCCCGGCGGCAGCGACATCCCACTCGGCAGACACCCAGATCCCGTCGATCTTCTCACCGTGTTCAGGAGAGTTTTTACGGAAGCCATTGAAGGTGAGGGGCTCCAGTGAGCCAGGGTTCTTGATCGACCACGAGTCGCGCAGGTGCTCGCCGAGAGTTGTGATTGCGGGGTTGGTCAGCCCGGCGTTGAAGTCGGCCATCAAGATCATGGGCCGATCCTGTATTCGGTCGAGAATCAGCTTGGCGCTCTTCTCCCGCGCCTCCTGACTCTCGTGATCCCAGTGGGTGCTGACGGCGGTGAAGGTGTGGTCGCCCAATTTCAGCTTCGCCCAGGTGCAGATGCGGGTCACGTTGTTGCCCCAGGTGCGGCTGGCGACCTTCTCGGGTGTGTCGGAGAGCCAGAACCAGCCCTTGTCCAGCACCTGGAATTTCTCCGTCTTGACCAGGAGCGCGGCGTATTCTCCCCGCTCCTTCCCGTCATCCCGCCCGACTCCGATGGTGGTGTAGCCCGGCAGGGCCGAATTGATCTCGTCAAGCTGGAACTTCAGCGCCTCCTGCAGTCCAAGCACATCCGGTGCGTGCTCCCGAATCACCCCAATCAGAGCCCCGCGCCGATGCGGCCAAGCATTGTCCCCATCCTTCGCCGTCCCATACCGAATGTTGTAGGTCATGGCTTTGAACTGGATTTCGGACGGGCTGGACATGATGGCGGAGGCCAGCAGAAGTGCGACCATGATTAGATTATGAGGTCTTTTGCCGAGATGCGGGTGCTCAGGATATGAGGCTCAATGCGCGCAACGTGGTGCCCGGGGCGGGATTTGAACCCGCACGGCTCATCACCAAAGGATTTTAAGTCCCCCGCGTCTACCGTTCCGCCACCCGGGCTGGGACGCAGATTCTACCAGGGGGACAATCGAGGCCGTCAAAGTTCAGCAGAATTGGAACTCGGGTGATCCGAACAGGACCTTGCTGACTTCCAGACCAGCGGCGTAGGCCGTTCGCGGTGCGACCCGCACTCCAGCGGGCTTCTTCGCAGCGGCCACCAAAACGGCTTTTCGCTCCTCGGATACCTGAACATCGTACAGGCTGAGCAGACGGTCAACTGCCTGTTCAGCCGGCATGTTGGCGATCAAGTTCGCCATGGGATTGGTCTCGCGGGCCAGCGAGTTCTGCATGATTGTGGTCGCGAACTTGATTCGCTCCACCATCGTCGCCGAGCTGATCCAGGATTGACCTCCCTCCCACCCCGCCACATCTGGGGGATAGAGAAGCTCCATCCCCATGGATGTGGTTGAAGTGGTCGCGCCACGGGCGACTGCCTGAGCTCGACGCATTCGATTCTCGATGGGCAGCTCATTCAGTTCGGCGGCCATCGCAGCTCCCACCCCCATCTGCCGGAAAACAGGGATGACGAAGTCCATCGGATTCTTGATGATCGCTCTTTCCGCTTTGTCGCTGTAGAACTCCTCGGATTCCATGATGGAGCGCAGAAGAACCGCGATGTCCAGGCCCGACTGACGGAATCTGACCGCGAACTTATTGATCACCGTCGCCTCGGGATTGGGATAGACGAACCAGTTGAGAATCTTTTCTGTGATGTAGTAGGCGGTGCGGGGGGTGTCGCAGAGGAGCTTCAGCACCTCATCGCCGTTGAAATTGCCCATCTTTCCGAGAACTGATTTCTCGCCATCGTCATGGTTGGGTTCGTCAAAGAGGAAGGCTGCGTTTGCGCCGGGCAGCGCGCCGCGAATGACGACTCTGCGATTGTTGCGGCGCACGCCGTAAGTCCAGCCCGTGAAGGCTCGGGCGGCTTCCAGAATGTCCTTCTCGGTGTAGTTGCCCACTCCCAAGGTGAACAGCTCCATCACTTCGCGGGCGAAATTCTCGTTCGGTCGTCCCTTGATGTTGTCCTGGTTGTCGAGCCAGTAGAGCATCGCCGGATCGGTGCTGACGGCATGCAGGAGGTCGTAGAATTTCCCGGTTGAGAAGTCTCGCAGCTTGACGAAGTGCCGCTTCATCCTTGGGCCGACGGTGACCTTCTGAGCGCTCGTGGCGAAGTGGTCGTGCCAGAACAGCGCCATTTTGTAGGGAAGAGGCCGGGTGGTTGTCAGGTAGAGCGAGTAGAGCGTGTTTTGGGCAAATCGGGGGTTGGTGTTGATGTTGCCTTCCGGATCCGGGAACGGAGAATCAGTTGTGAAGTCCTCGGGTGTGTTCTTGTAGTCGAGGAGCTTGTTGATCGCGCCCTTCAACCCGTTCTTGCCGTAGAACTCGATTTCGGCCTCGCTCGCCCCCAATCCAAACCGACGCAGGAGGTGGGCGATCTTCTCGCGGTCCGTCTGCAAGCTCATGCTTTGTCAAGACGATGAGGATCATCGCGGGGTTCACAAAAAGAAAACCGACGGACGCACGAATGCGCCTGTCGGCTTTCCCTTATGAACGACGAGCTCTTACGCCTCGGGGACGTTGGTGGCCTTGTACGTAGCTTCGTTGACGAACTTGAAGAGCTTGGCACCTTCGTGCTCCGCCTGAAGGGCGTAGCGTACCTGCTCTCCGTTCTTGGTCTTGCGAACCATCTTCGTCTTCTTGACTGCGCTGTCGGGCACATCAACGTGGGACCGGGTCTTGAGATTATAAAACTGCATTTTTTCCCTCTACACTCCAGACCTCTTTAAGGGAGGTCTGCTTACTTATGACCTGATCTGGCTCACCTAGGTTCACCCGATCAAGTTGCTCTCTAGTTTGTACCCACTGCCCCCTAGCCCGCAAGGGGAAATTAAGATTTTTTATGTGATTTTGAGTCTGGTATCCTGAAAGCATGGGCTCACACGGCCCCGAAGGCCATTCCAACCCCCAAGAAGCGTATGAAAATCGGGCGATCACCGAGCTTCGAGCCCACGGACTTCGCATCACTAAACCACGCATCGAGGTCGTCAAAACCCTTGCCGAATCGACCGAGGCGCTCAGTCCGTATGCGATTCATGCGAGGATCAAGGGGGCGGGCGGGCAGATCGATGTGGTGAGCGTCTACCGCATCCTGGAGACTTTGGAGGCCCTCGATCTGGTTCACCACGTCGGCCTCGCGGAGGGTTATCGCGCCTGCGGCCTGGATCACAGCCATGCCAGCCACTCCCAGCATGTTGTCTGCAGGGACTGCCGCAAGGTCGTCGAAATCGACCTGCCCGACCCGGTTGTTTCGCAGAGCATCGACAGCGCCGCCCAAGCGGGCTTTCATGAAGCGCAGGTCAAGCTGGAAATTCTCGCCACCTGCGACGATTGCGAAAACAAGAGCCACTCATAGAGAATCCCGGCTCACCATGAGATGAGCCGGGATTCTTCTGCTTCGGCAGTTCTTAGAAGGACATCAGGATTTCCTGGGTCACGCGGGTGCCGTCGGCGAACCGGATGAACTTGACCATCACCTGCTGACCGGGCTTCAGGCCCTGCACCATGCGGGTCAGCTCGGCAGCGGAGTTGACCGGCTTGCCATCGAACGCCTCAATCACGTCTCCGACCTTCATCCCATAACGGTCGGCCGTTGAGCCTGGCGTGACCGAGAGCACGACCGCGCCCTTCGCGTCAGAAGGCAGGTTGTACTGGCTTCTTGCTTCGGCGGAGACATCTTCAACACCGACGCCGAGTCGAGGCTTGCCTTCGCTCTGCGGAGCGCGCTGATTCTCATAGGGCATCTCGGGGAAGAAGTCTGGGAACGGACTCTGGTTGCTGCGGCGTCGCGGGGTCGTCTGCGGCTGCCGTTCTTCCTGCGGAACGAGATCGTTCAGATTTGCCAGCTTGACGCTCGCCGACTTGCGATCCTTGCCGCGCTGGTAGTCCAGGGTGACAGTCTGGCCGGGAGAGCGGGCGTAGAGTTCACGAAGCAGCTCGGTCTGATTCATGACCTGCTTGCCGTCGATCGCCGTGATCACGTCATTGTCGCGGATTCCGGCCTTGAACGCCGGGCCGTCCATGCTCACTCTGCTGGCGAGCGCGCCGCCGGGAATGCCCAGCTCCTGAAGCCTGTATGGCTTGATGTCGTCGGAATCGAGGTCGATTCCCATCACGCCACGGTCGAATTTCTTCGTCTTGACGATCTCGTCGGCAACGATCTTGACCGTGTCCGAAGGAATCGCGAATCCAACGCCTGCGCTGGATCCCGTCAACGAATAAATCGTAGAGTTGACGCCGATGACCTGGCCGCGGACGTTCAGAAGCGGCCCTCCACTGTTGCCGGGGTTGATGCTGGCGTCGGTCTGGATCATGCCCTTGTAGGAACGGGGTGCGCCCGTTCGGGGGTCCATGACCATGCCGGAACGGTTCGTGGCCGAGACATGGCCGATGGTGACCGTCTTCTCAAGGCCGAACGGTGAGCCTGCGGCGATGGCGCGCTGGCCGGTTCGAACTGTGTCGCTGTCAGCGAGCTGAAGGGGCTTGAGTCCGCTCGCATCGATTTTGATCAACGCGAGGTCGAGCTGGGCGTCGTTGGTCGAATAGACCTTGCCATCCAGTTCGCGTCCGTCATTCAGGACGATTTTGACGGTTTCCGCCCCACCGACGACGTGATCATTGGTGACGATCCATCCATCGGAGGTGTAGACGAATCCGCTGCCTTCACCGCCCGCCTGCTCGCTCTTGACGTGAACGACCGATGGGGCGAGTTCTTCGGCAATGTCTGCGAAAAGCTGGTCTTCGGCTTCGAGCACAGAAATGCGCTCATCGCTCGGGAATGAGGCGGTCTGCAGCCTTGGCGTCTGGTTGATCGACGGCTTCGGAAGCTTGTTCATCACTCCGGTGTTCGCCGCCAGAACCCCGCCCGCAAGGACGGCGCCCAAGCCGAGAATCACCAGTGGCATCATTTTTTGGGAGCTCATCATCACTATCTCTCTTTCTCTTTCTCTTATCTTTCCGGCGGCTTTTGCGTTCCACGAATTTCTTCGCATCACTGCCGCCTGTGAAGGAATCCAACGGAAACCAGGCCCTGCCGCGTTCCCGGGGTCCCGACTTTCTTCTTCAAGGGTCCCGGATTGAACCTCTGTCAACTACTCCAGACGCTCGCGAAGGAAGATTGCTCTGTGCCGGGCCGCAGTTTTTGCATCTTGTGTTC
>JAEYWW010000307.1 GCA_023428805.1 Armatimonadota bacterium
TCGAACCCCCGACGCCCTCCTTAGGACGGAGGCGCTCTATCCACTGAGCTACGACGGCGTCTGGATTCATGGTACCCGCGTCACCTGGGGCAAGGGCGCGTCAATTCCATCAGCCGGGACCTGGGGAGTTTCCGGTCATCATGGGAGCCATGTTTGCTCTGCTGGCCTGTCTTGTGGTCGAGCCTCATTCCGTTCGGGCCGATGCCTGCTGTCCCCTGCACGCCATGATGCCTGCTTTGGCGGTCTCGCAGGATGAGCCCAAAAAGGTCTTTGAAGGCTGGCCGAACAACCGTCCGGCTGAACTCGAACCTCGCGAGCTTCATCTGACGACCGCCCGCCAACTCACCTTTGGCGGTCAGAATGCGGAAGCCTACTGGAATCTGGAGGGGACCAAAATCACCTTTCAATCCACCCAGCCCGGATTCCCGGATGAGCAGATTTTCACGATGAACCAGGACGGCACCGACCGGCGCCTGGTCAGCACCGGATTAGGGCGGACCACCTGCAGCTACTTCAGCCCGGACGGAAAGTGGCTCTATTTCAGCAGCACTCACGACCGCGACCCAGGTCCGCAGAAGAAGGTCGACATGAGCAAGGGCTATGTCTGGATGGTCAACCCGAAGTTCGGCCTCTGGCGATCCCGCCCCGATGGGACGGGCCTGGAGCCTGTCATCCGAAAGCGCGGCTACGTGGCGGAGACCACAATCGCGCCGGACGGGTCGTACATGACGTTCACTGGTGGCTTTGAAGGCGACTTGGACATCTATCGTTCGGACCTGGACGGCAAAAACATGGTCCGGCTGACCGATGACTACGGCTACGACGGGGGACCGTTTGTGAGCTGGGACAGCAAGAAGATCGTCTACCGCCGCGCCCCGGACTTCAAAACCAAGGAGGAGCGCGAAACCTACAAGCAGCTTTGGAAGGAGAATCTCGTCCGCCCGGGCTCAATGGAAGTCTGGGTCATGGACGCGGATGGTTCCAACAAGAAGCAGGTCACGCACCTCGGCGGAGCGAATTTTGCTCCCTTCATGCACCCCGATGGGAAGCGGATCATCTTCTGCAGCAACCATCACGACCCCAAGGGCCGCGAGTTTGATCTGTTCATCATCAATGTGGATGGCACGGGCCTCCAGCAGATCACATTCACCCCCGAGTTCGACGGGTTCCCGATGTTCAGCCGCGACGGCAAGAAGCTCGTCTGGGCCTCCAACCGCAACGGCTCGACTCGGGGCGAAACCAACGTCTTCGTGGCCGACTGGCGCGAATAGCCTTCGGCCCAGTTGCCTGCAATGCCTGCCCGGTCTCGGCAGGCATTGCTTATGTTTACCGTCTCCGAATCAGGTTGTCGATGTGACGCTTCAGGTTGTTTGCGCCCGATCTCGGTCTTGCCAGCGCGCTGGTTTGTCCATTCGGCCGGGCATGGATTCTTTGACTGATTGACATCGAGGGCTTTGCGGGAGTGATCGGCCTCATGCCCGCCTGCAATGACTGAACCCAGGAAGGTCGGATTCGGCGGTTCCTCGCCGCCTCCAACTCCTCCTTCATCAATTCAATCTCGGCGTTGATGGCTTCCACCGTCTTCTCTGGCAGATCATCGAGTGGATAGTACGCTTGATCCGCCCTGGTTTCGCCAATCTTGCCGTACACCACGCTGCTGATGCCCTGCGTGAAGTCGGCGCGGATGGTGATGGATTTTGCGGGAATGTAAGCGAGACGGGCATCGTCGGGGAGGGTCGGATCATCCTTGCCCGCCCGTTTGAGCTGAATCGCTTGGGCGACCTGCCTCAAAGTCATCTCGCTCGCAGCTCCGTCTGCCTGGTAGCGAAAGCCGGACGAGTTGCTCGGCGTGAGGAAGATCATCGTCGAAGTGGGAATCTCGCCAGGAACTGCGAGGGAGCCGGGGATGGTTGTGTTGGCGGTACTGGAATGAAACTCTGCGCTGCCAGAAATCCAGGCGAGGACAATGCCTTTTTGAACAGGATCAAGCTCGCCATAAGAAATGGCCTGACGCTCTGATTCGAGCCGCAGGCGCTTGTCGCGAGGCAGACGGCTCCAGAACCAAAGTGCATCTCCACCTCCAAAGAACTCCATATGCTTTCCAAACGCGGCGGCGAATGTGGCGACTGCATAGTCGGCCTGCGACACACTTTCGCACTGATTCAACAGCGGCACGAGCGTTTCAATGCTGGTTGAATCGGCGGACCTGCCCAAAGCAATGCTCTTTGCGAACCCTTCTCGGGGAATACGTGGGATGCGATCATCAGCTAGATTGCCGGGGCGGAAAATGAGCACATCCGGCTTCACAACGACGCCTTTGAAATCGCCGTATATCCGCCGCAACGCATTGCCCTGCGTCAGAGCCATATTCGGCTGCTTGGCGAACCACCACAGTTCGGATGCGGCGCCGTCGGACACGATGGCCGCGATGTCTTTCTGCGTGGACGACGCAACTTGGTCGAAAAGATGCGCCGTTGGCGAGATCAGCGGATCGTCGGGGGAGTTGGCGACAATCCGGTCGAGTGTCGCTTCAGAGTATTTCGGGAAGGTCGAAAAGTCTGTCCCGTCTCCATCATAGATTTCCTGGGTGCGGATG
>JAEYWW010000366.1 GCA_023428805.1 Armatimonadota bacterium
ACACCGCCAACTCTCCGGTGTTGGCGCAGGAGACCACCAGGTTCGCGCCCTCGTTGACGAAGAAAGTGCGGATCGGGCCGGGCGTGTCTTCAAGCGTCTTGACAACCTCCAGTTTGGCCGTGTCGATGATCGAAACCGTATCACCACCGACATTGCCGCAGGCGAGCAGTCCGCCATCAGGGGAAAGAGAGATACCTTCAGCGCGATTGCCGCAGGTGATCTGCTTGATGACCTTCTCTTCGACCAGATCAATCACGGTGACCGTGTTGGAGAAGGCGTTGACCGCGTAGGCGCGCATCTGGTCCGGGGAGGGAAGAACGAGGTGGGTGCCCTTCTGCTCCGTCGGAATCGCCTTGATGACCTTGTCGGTCTTGAAGTCGAAAATGCAGACCGAATCGGTCATGTGCGAGGTGTATATGACCCGGCTGTCGTTGAGCCAGACCACTCCGTGAGGTGCTCCGTTGGGGCGGAGATCGACGGTTCGGGCGACCTCCTTCTTCTTGAGGTCCACAACCGTGAAGGTGTAGCCGGGCCGCTGCTGTCCCGCGCCCATGTCGGAGATCAAAGCCCACTCCTCATTCGGCGATGTGGCGACTTCGTTCGGATTTGGCCCGGTCTTGAGCTTCTTGATCGTCGTGCCGTCGTTCATGTTGATGAGCGAAACCGTGTCCTCGCCCTTGTTGAGCGCCAGGAGCATCGGAACGGGGTCATCGATTGGCACCGGCTTCGGAGCAGGAGCCGAGCTCAAGCACCCGGTGAGAGCCAATCCTGCAGCCAAGAACGCTTGAATAGTCAAAGAAGTCATAGTAATTTGAACCTTTGTGCTTGTACGCTTCTGTCGGGAATGAGAGTTCCGAGAACTTTGGAGGTTCGGGCAGGCGTCTCACTATTCAATGAAGTCTGCCCGCAGGGATCAACTGACGTCAGGAATATCCTTGGTCGAGATACTGGTTGTGCTGGCCATCATCCTTGCATTCGCGGCAATTTTTTTCTTCGCCTCATCATCAGCGAGGGGAGCCGCCCGCCACACTGAATGCAAGTCCCAGCTGAGGCAGATCTACCAGGCGGCAATGCTCTATGCTGCAGATCACGACACGCCGCCCTATGAGGAGCTCGGGCCGCTGGTCTACCTGCCCGATGCCGACTTTCAAAAGACCATGCAGAGATACGGGGCAAAAAATGTCTGGCATTGCCCGTCAACCCCTGCCAGGGCTAAATCGAAGATCGGGAACACCTATATGGTGGCATTCGCGGGCGACGACGAAATTTGGTCCAAGGCCAACGGAGAATTCAGCGATATGCCCTCTGTGCGAAAGGAAAATCTTCGGGTCTGGAGTCTTGCGGGAGATGATTTTCCTGTGGTGAGATGTCATATCCATGACGAGTTGGAATACATCCCCAAAGAAGGGCTCAGGGGAGCGCCGTGGCTGATCTGGGTGCGTGCCTATGGAGCGACCAAGGCGGGCCGCGCTCCGTGGGCGGGTCGCTTCTCACTGCTCAGCATGGTTCCGCGCTGACCGCCCAGCGGTTCGGCGAGAAGCTGCCGTAAACTTATCCTCATGCCAGACGCCCCGGAAGCTCCGAAGGAAGAGAAGAAGCCGACCGAACTGAAAGAGGAGACGCCGATCGTCCGCCATCACCAGGTGGGCGACCTCAAGTACCGGACGGTCACCGGGCGGATGCCGATCTTCGACGAAAAGGGCGAGATTGAGCAGCAGATCTTCTTCATGGCCTATCTCAAGGAGGACGCCGAAGAGGGGAGGCCGCTGATGTTCTCGTTCAATGGTGGTCCGGGCTCTCCCTCCATCTGGCTCCACCTGGGCGCGCTTGCGCCGAAGCGCGCGCCGATGCAGGATGACGGCAACTTTCCTCCTCCGCCCTACAAGGTCGTGGACAACCCCCATCACTGGCTGAATGACACGGACCTCGTGTTCATCGATCCGGTCGGCACCGGATTCAGCCGGGCGAAGGACGAGGCGACGGCGGAGAAGTGCTGGTCGCTCAATGGCGACATCGAATCCGTCGGCGAGTTCATCCGCATGTTCCTGACCCGTTATCAGCGGTGGACGTCGCCCCTCTATCTCGTCGGGGAAAGCTATGGCACCACCCGCGCCGCTGGACTTTCGGGCTGGCTGATCGACCGTGGAATCGCCTTCAACGGCATCGTGCTTGTCAGTTCGATCCTCAACTTTCAGACCGCCGAGTTCCGCAAGGGCAACGACCTGCCCTATCCGCTCTTTCTGCCGACCTACACGGCGATCGCGCACTATCACGGCAAGATCAGAGGCTCGCTCTCCCGCCGGCTCTCGGAAGCCAAGGAATTCGCCTTGGGCGACTACTGGTCTGGTCTTGCGCAGGGCGATCTGCTCTCGAAGGCGAAGCGCAAATCTCTGATCTCGAAGCTCTCCTCGCTTTCCGGGTTGAGCGAATCATTCCTCGACTACTGCGACCTGCGTCCTCATATCATGGATTTCTGCAAGGAGCTGACGCGGGATCGGCGTCGCACGGTGGGGAGGCTCGACGGGCGCATCCTGGGCATCGACGATTTCGCCCGCAACAGCGATCAGCGGCCCGAACACGACCCGAGCATGAGCATCCTGATGCCGCCCTATATGTCGGCCTTCCTGCAATACGTGAGGGAGGACTTGGGATACGAGTCGGACCTGGTTTATGAAGTCTTCCGGGGGATCAAGAAGCCCTGGCAGTACGGGCCGCAACGCGAGGGATATCCCGACACCAGCGAAGCCCTCCGCAAGGCTCTCGCCCGCAATCCCTATATGAGAATCTATGTCGCCAGCGGCTGGTACGACCTCGCGACACCTTTCTTCGCGACGGAATACACCCTTTCGCACATGGGGCTTGATCCTTCGTTGCGGGGCAATTTCACGACCGACGAATACGAAGCCGGACACATGATGTACATCCACACCGGATGCTTGGAGAGGCTGGGGCAGAACGTGTCGAAGTTCGTCAGCGGCTCGCTTTAGCTTCGCGTGGGCTTGAGCTGGTAGGTTTCCTTCACCTTCCAGCTCTTGGCGGCGTCCTCGACCTCAATGATTTCGGTGACGCTGCCGTCCGAATTGAACTGGATGGTGACCCGGTTGGCCCCGGAGTAGTCGCCGCCGCCCTTGCCCATGAAGATCAGTTTTCCGTCCTTTGCGGTGCCCGAGAGGACGCCGTAGTTGCCAGAGTTGTCGCCCCCGATCATCTGCCAAGTTTTGGTTTTGGCGTCGAAGATGTAGAGGGACTGGCGGCCCAGGCCAATGG
>JAEYWW010000313.1 GCA_023428805.1 Armatimonadota bacterium
AGCCTTGGGAGGTGGGACTGGTGGGTGTGTTCATCATCTTCATCTTCTGGGGTGGACTCTATCCGAACACCTTCCTCAAGCCGATGGAGCGGGCGACGAATGCGACCCGCATGATGGCGGTCAATCCGGTGGGCGCGCGTCCCGCCTGGGCTGATCCTGAACTGGAGATTTCCGACGAGGGCGACCTGGTTCGGATCAGCAACCGAACGATGCCTGCCGCCTTCGACTCCAACGCGGTCAATTCGCTGGTGGCACGTTCAAACTTCTCATTCAATGAGCCGCTGGGTGGATTCCCAAGTCCTCTGAAAGAGGCGACGGACGAGGCAAGTCCTTCTCCTCTGACTCCAGAAGAAGACCATGAATTCGTCCCAACCGAGCCGACTTTGACTGATCCCGAGAGTGAGGAGACGGGCAACGTGCCGGTCTCGCCGTCCGAGAACTCTCAGAATCCAGCCGAGTCAGGAGCAGTCGTTGGAGGCGGGCACTAATGACAGGTCGGGAACGACTGGTTGCCGCAGGCCGGGGCGGAGAGTTGGACCGCAAGCCGCTGATCCTGCGGACACAGGATGCCCGGGCTGATGGCTGGGTGTCCACCGAAGCTGCGCCGCGTGAGGGAGAGCAGGCCTGCCTCAAGCAGGTGGACTCGCCGTTCGCCCGTTCGCTGGCTCAAGGATTGGACCTCAACGATCTGATGCAGGGCGACCCGGCATCGGGTGAGCAGGCGCTTTCGAGCTTTGCCGCTGACACCCGAAAAGAGATGCTGGATGCCCTCGAAGCGGGTTTCGATGGCATCTATTACCGGCTTGACGGCGCATATCCCGACGCCGCGACGCCCATGGAATACGGCGGGCACTATCTGGAAGTGGATCGCGCTCTGCTCTCGGAAGTCGCGGATGCCCGATTCAACCTGATCTGGGTTGAAGGCGATTCTGAGCCATATTTGGATTTCGTCAGCGACCTTCCAGGCCATGCCCTGGGATGGAGCGTCAGCAAAACGGGCGTTGCCATCGAATCCCTGCGCGAGATGCGAACGGGGGCATTGGCGGGAGATGCCGACGAGGCTGACATTCACATTTTCGACACATTCGCGGAAGCTCAAGCCGCCTTGTCCAAAGCAGAGGCTCGAAACTGATCATGTACCCGGTTTCCATTCCCAACGTTGACTGGATCGGCCTCGCGCCCGTTTTGACGGTGCTCGTGACGGGCATCCTGGCGTTGATCGTCGAGATGCTCCGACCCAAGCACAACAACAATGCGATTGTGGGCGTGTCGTTGGCCGGTCTCGCGGTCGCGGGCTGGTTTGTATTCACCGCTCCCGCGGGCAGCGTGCGCAGCTTCGGCGGCATGGTCTTGGCCGACTCACTCGGGGCGATCATCCAGCTTCTGCTCATCGCGATCTGCTTCGTCTGCTTCCTCTTCTCCGAGCCGTACTTGAGGCAGAAGAGAATCGCCTTCGGCGAATTCTATCCGCTCGCTCTCTGGTCCACGGCGGGGGGCATGATGATGGCGACGACGGACAACCTGCTGATGCTCTTTATGGGGCTGGAAGTCTTGTCCATCGCGCTCTACTGCCTTGCTGGTATCAGCCGGGGCGAATCGAAGTCGGAAGAGTCTGCAATCAAGTATTTCCTGCTCGGAGCGTTCGCCAGCGCGTTCCTCTTGATGGGGATCGCTTATCTCTACGGCACGACGGGTTCGATCCTTCTGCCAGAGATCAATGCGAAGTTCGCGATGGCGGATTCAAGCACTCAGGGCTTCTTCATCTTCGGCGCGGCGATGATTCTGGTCGGCCTCGCGTTCAAGATGGCATTGGTGCCGTTCCACAACTGGACTCCGGATGTGTATCAGGGCGCGCCGACGAACGTGACCGCATTCATGGCGGCGGCGTCGAAGACGGCGGCGGTGGCGGCGATGATCCGGCTCCTCCAGGGCCTGCCGCAGATGAACGAGTTCTGGCTCCCCATCCTCTTCTGGCTCGCGGTGCTCACGATGGTTGTCGGCAACCTGATCGCCCTGGTGCAGAAGGATGTCAAGCGCGTTCTCGGATACTCTTCCATCGCGAATGCAGGCTACATTCTGGTGGCCCTGATCTCCCATGTGCAGGCTCCCGACAAGGTCAGCCTGCAATCAGTCCTGTTCTATCTCGGCGCCTATTCCTTCACCACGATCGGCATCTTCGCCGTGATCAGCCTGACCGCGAAGGCGGGCACGGATGGCAGCCGCTTTGAGGATTTGAATGGTCTTTGGAAGCGTTCGCCGTTCGCGGCGGGCATCCTTGTCCTCTTTGTCGCCTCGCTGATCGGCATCCCGCCCACGGCAGGGTTCTTTGGCAAGCTTCTGATCTTCCGGGATGCGCTCGCCGCCGATCAGATGCGCCTCGCTTTGGTGCTGGCCGTCGCCTCGGTCGTAAGTGTCGCGTATTACCTGCGCATCGTCCAAGCGGCGTTTGTGGATGACCAGGGAGTTGTCAAGCGCGAGTTCGGCGCGGCAACGCCTGGGTTCAAACTCGCCGTCACGCTCTGCGCCATGAGCGTTGTCCTGATGGGGGTTCTGGTGAGTCCGTTCATGAACGTCACCGGCGCGGTCAAAACGGAGCCGGGTGAGCTGGTCATCGGCACTGACCAGCAGTCCGACCTTCGCCCGCAGGCATCAGTTTCGGTGAATGAATGAAGCTGGGCGTCAGCATGTACAGCTATGTCCGGGCGGTCAAGGCCGGACAGATGAACCTGGCCAGTTTTGTCGCCGAAGCCAAGCGGATCGGGGCGGATGGTGTCGAGCTGCTCGATTTCTTCTACTCTGATCCGGCGAGTGAACGCGAGGATCTCAAGGCGGCGCTTGCCGAGCATGGGCTGCCCTGCGGGGTCTTCAGCGTCGCGCAGAACTTCGCCAAACCCACAGTTGAAGAGAGGCGGGAACAGCTTGGAAAGATTCTGTTTGGCATCGACGAAGCGGTGTTCTTTGGCGCGGGAGTGGTGCGCGTCTTCGCGGGGGATGTTTCTGGCGATCTCGCTTTTGAAGATGCGCGGGGCTGGATTATTGACGGCCTGAGCGATGCCTCAAATGCCGCGCACGAGAAGGGAGTCAAGCTCGCGCTGGAGAACCACGGCAAGCTCGCCGGGCGCGGCGACCAGGTCCGGGGGATCATCGACGCGGTGAGGGACCGAACCGGGAATGACGCCCTTGGCGCGAACCCGGACACGGGCAATTTCCTCCTCGTCGGCCAATCGAGCCACGAGGCGATCGGGCAGGTTGCCGACTACGCCTCCATGGTGCACTTCAAAGACTTCCGCCGCGCCCCCGCCGATCACGAGGGATGGGCTTATGAAGCTCTCGACGGCACGAAGTTTCTCGGCACGGTAATCGGGGAAGGCGACGTCGATCTCGCCAAGTGCCTCGCCGCGTTGAAGTCCGCAGGCTTTGATGGCTGGGTGAACCTGGAGTATGAAGGCGAGGGAGATCCGATGGTTGAAGTCGAGCTTTCCCTGCAGAATTCACGGAAATTCTTGAACTCCGCCTAAGTAAATTCCTCCTTACCGAAGCGGAACTTCATAATGAGCGTGTGCTCTCGCTTGTTCTGTCCACGTTGCTGATCGGCCACAATTCGCCCGCGCAAAGAGGCGGTGACACGCTGATCATTCCGGGGATGGGAGGCGCTCGGGATGAGGTGTCGCTCAAGGTTCTCGGGGGAGATTATCGGCTGGAGAGGCAGCGGGTTGGCTCGCAGACCGCCTTTCCCGATCAGAACCAGAAGCTGGTCACCGTTCTCTTCCAGCTCTCCAGCTCCGCATCCATCACCGCCGAGCCCGAGAAGCTGTCGACGGGGCTCAAGCTGAGCGATGCCGACGGCAGCAGCTATGAAGTCGTGCGCGGGTTCCCCTTGGCGGTCCTCCAGACTCCCACCCAGATTCCGGAGGCAGGGAAAAGTCTGCCCGCAGCGACCCGGTTCACCTTCGGACGCTCCGCCACAGCTCCGATTCTCCAGGCGACATTCGCCGTTCCTTCACGGGCGATGATCGCACAGATCAGCTTTGGCGAGGGGCGGAACGCCCCCAGCTTGTCGATTCGAGACAAAGTGCGGGGGCTGGATTTTTACGCCGAAACAGAGTCGGTCCCGCTCTCCGAAATCAACGCTTCCCAGGGGCATTGGTATGTGAGCCGCGCCCTCGACTTCAAGATGGATGGACACGCGTCGAAGACGGGGATGCTGGGCGAAATCGACATGGCCGAGGAAGGCGAGCGGTTTGAGATCGTCAACTATGCGGTCCGCAACGCCACAACCAAGCCAATCACGCTCTTCGACCCCGAAACCGCGAACATGACCTTCGCTCTTCGGCTCAGCGACAACAAGATCAAGAGGAACGAGTACGGCGCGATCCTGCCCGATTCGGAGCATGGACTGGCCGAATTCGACCTCCAGCCTGGCGAAACCAAGCAGTTTCGGCTGGCCTTCAAGCTGGGGCGCGGCGAGAACCCAAAGGAGATTCTTGTCATCGAAAGCCAGGGGCAGAAGCGGGGAAGAACGATCACCTGGCCCTGGGATGGCAAGGGGACAACGCCCTGGGAGAGAATCGGCGGGACGCCTGCCGATGAACCCTCATCAGAGGCGCTCTCCGACGACATCAAACTCAAGCCAATCTTCGTCCCGGTCAGCCAGCTCAAGAAGAAGCACCCAAAACTCTACGATGCGGCAAAGGCGGTCGGCAAGATTCCGGTGATTCCCGACCACATCTTTGCGCCCTCCAACAACCTGCTGCTTCCCATGCAGGAGATCGTCGTCGGTCCGACGGTGGAGGGAGGCACCTTCCCCACAGGCATATTTGAAGGCAAGGCTTCCGGGGAGCGGATTGAGTTGAAGATGCTGAACACTTCGATCATCCGCGCGACCCTGAGCGGCAAGCGCGAGAGCCAGGCCACTGTCTCCACGCAGGTCACCCAGCAGAACAGGGAGGGGAGCATCACTGTCGCCAAGGGGTCTGCCTACAGCGTCACGTTCAGCATCCCTGTCGGCACTAAACCTGGGATTTACATGGCGGAGTTTGAGGTCAAGAATGGCTCCACCCGGATGCTTGTGCCGGTCCGATTCATCGTCGAGGCGGAGAAGTATTCGCTCAGCATCGCGCCGAAAGTCGGGACGGGAATTTTCATGGAGGCGGACTCTTCGCTGACGCCCAAGATGATCGTGTATTTGAAGGGCAACAAGGCGCTGAAGGTCAAAGTTTCGGTGGAGAACCTGCCGAAGGGAGTCACAGTCAACCCGGTCGAGGTCACGGTTCAGCCAAACAAGCCGCTGGAAGTTCCGCTCACATTTTCCGCTGCCAGCAATGCGGTGGGGACGCTCCATTACGGGCATACGTCGAAGATCGTTGTCGCCAGCACCAACCCGAATTTGAAGTCAACCTTTGATTATCAGGTGTACGTTGACCCGAACTGGGTGCTCTACGAATACTCCGGAAAGATTGGGAAGGTGAACTACGCCGGCTCGATGCTGCTCATGGGCGATGGGGAGTGGATTTGGAGCACGAACGGAGGCACAGGCAGCCTGGTGACGGGCGACATTCTGCTGCAGGCGCTCTGCTTCAACCACCCGAACGACCAGGGCGAGAGACGGTATTTCCAATTGAGCCTGATGTTCACCGCCAAGGCGCAGACCGGCCCCGAACTGACCGCGACTCAGGCTCAAGGGAAGGATCAGTGGCTATCGGACAACTACTACGCGGTCGCCGACGGAGGAATTTCGATCAAATTCCTGCGGTACGACTACGGCGTTTTCGGCTTCCCGCCCGCCGCACCGTGGGAGTTTGATGGCGGCGCACCGGCGGCTTATGTGAAGTGGATGCAGGATATGAACTGCAGGCATCAGTTGAAGCAATAGCGGCTGGTTTTTCCGCCATACTTCATGCACAAATGAATGCTGCGATTGTGCTGCTGCTGGTCAACGCCCCCTCCACCACACCGGAGATTCGCGTGGGCAAGGATGGGTGGAATGGCGCGCCGGTGGACAACATCCAGGCCGTCCTGAAGTCCACGGCCGACGACCTGCTGAAGTTCTTCCCGGAGCGGAAGCTGGCGACCATCCTGGTCGAAAGAAGCACCACGTCGCCTGTCGCGCTCTATGCCCTCGGGCCCAATGGGGAGTTCCAAATCAGGATCAATTCGGAGGGCACCTACTGGTCGCAGTATGCCTACCAGTTCTCGCACGAGTTGACGCATGTGCTCTGCGGATTCAAGAAGGTGGAGCCAAACTCAGCGCAGAATATGTGGTTTGAGGAGTCGCTCTGCATGATGGCCTCGCTCTTCACGATGCGCCAATTGGCAGAGACCTGGAAGACAAAGCCGCCCTATCCGAACTGGAAGGACTATGCGCCGCATCTGCGAACTTACGCCGACGATGTGATGAAGCTCCCCCAGCACCAACTGCCGAAAGGAAAGTCGCTTGCGGCTTGGTACAAGGAGAACGAAGAATCCCTGCGGAAGACCGGCGGCGGAGATCGGGAGAAGCAGTCTGTGGTCGCCAGCGTCCTGCTGCCACTGTTTGAGCAGGAGCCGGAGATGTGGCCCGCCATCGGCTATCTCAATGCCAAGAAGACGGGCGATTCTTCGTTCAAAACCTACATGGACGCCTGGCAGGACAGCGCGCCGCAGAAGTACCGAAAGTTCATCATCAAAGTGCGGACGAAGTTCGAGTAGGGCTACTTTCTTTCTGGCGCAGCAGAGGTGGAGCTGCTCCAGCTTCCGTAGCTCCATTGTCTTCGCGGGTCAAGCTTTGAGTAGAGCGTGGCCGTCCGGTCGGAGGTGGTTTCAAATGCCGCAATCCGCAGGAGGGAGCGGGGCCCCGGCATTCCATTCATCCGTGTGAAGTCCACATCTTCGACCCGGGTCTGTTGCGCCCACGCAATGACAATATCGTCTTTGGGGATGCTTCGGGTTCCGTAGGCATAGTTGGGGAATGCAACATCGGCAATCTTGTTGGTGGCCAGATCGAGGGCCTGCTCCTGATCTCCGTTGCCGCCGATGACCAACAGCTTTTCATTGTCGGACAGAGTCGCACCCCATCCGCCCGCGACGGGAGTCTTCAGACCCTTGTCCCACATCACAACACAGGGAGCCTCTGAGCTGGAAGCAGGAAACCGCCCCCCTCCCGGAAGGCTGCGCACCATCGCGCGGGGATAAGCGGCAACGTACCATGCCCTCGTCCCGTCGGCGCTCAGCGACATCTGATCCTCGAATGCCTGATGGGTGAGCACGTCGATGTGCCGGGTGTCGAGGTTGATTCGATTGATGGAGCCGACAGACATGTGGGCAGGTGGATTGTGGAGCTGCTGGCGGCCCTTGCCGTTGAAGTAGATGGCGATGTCCGCTTTCCGCGCGAGCGCGATGTTCTCTCCAACGGCGTCATCCCAAAGCGCGTCTCCCTTTTGCCTCGAAGATCGTGGTGACCTTGGAGGAGTTCAGGTCGATCTTCATCATCTTGTGGCGCTTGGCCATCATGTTGTTCACCAAGACCACAACTGTGCCGAGTTCGTTTGGTCCCGCGACCGCATAAGTGTTCTCGTCCCGCCCGAGTCGATGAGTGAAAATCCGGTTGCCGGTGGCCACATCAATCGCAATCAGGTCGCTCAGTTCATCCACCATCAAAGTGCCATTCAAACCGAGGTCGGTTGCGGTGACCTTGACCTCATGGGCGTTCGCTGCGATCACATCCTCCTTGTTCGGCGGTGTGACCATGCCGTACATCATCGACGCTGCGGGATAGAGCAGGCAGCAGCCGCAGAGGAGGCAGACCCCGACGACCCCGGCAATCCAGAAAATCGGCGCGCGTGATTTGGACACATGATGAGTGCATCTTCGATTTCTCTTCGTTCAAACCCAGGTAGATTCAAGATTATATGAGCCTTCCCACCGCCGCCTACGCTGTTCCCTCGCAGTCCGCTCCGCTTGCGCCTTGGAGTTTTGAGCGCAGGGAACCGGGGGAGGGTGAGGTTCTGGTCGAGATTCTCTACTGCGGCGTCTGCCATACCGACATCCATTTCGCTCGAAATGAGTGGGGAGGTTCCGTCTACCCGATGGTTCCCGGTCATGAGATTGTCGGGATCGTGACTCGGGCTGGCTCGGGAGTCGGCAAGTGGAAGGAGGGCGACCGGGTGGGGATCGGGTGCTTTGTGGATTCCTGCCGCACGTGCGCCGCCTGCGAGGCGGGCGAGGAGCAGTACTGCGAGAAGGGGGCGACGTTCACCTACAATTCACCGGATCGGCACGGCGCCAACACCTATGGAGGCTATTCGACGCAGATCGTCGTGGATGAGAATTACCTCGTCCGCGTGCCGGAATCTCTCCCGATGGATGCCGCCGCGCCGCTGCTGTGCGCCGGGATCACAACCTACTCGCCCCTGCGGCACTTTGGAGTGAGGGAGGGCATGAAGGTCGGGGTCGTGGGATTGGGCGGTCTCGGGCACATGG
>JAEYWW010000318.1 GCA_023428805.1 Armatimonadota bacterium
CCACAATCATCAACGACTTGGTCTCGAAGACCAGTTTGAGTCCAAGAGCCATCGTGATCAGGCCGATCGCGCTGAGGGCGATCACCTGCAGCTTCGGCGGCAGCAATCCGCCCAGCCAAAGCCCCAACAGGCTCCCCGCAAGCACGGTCGCGGTGTTCAAAAGCGTCCCGCGCAGGGGCAGTTGGGCCAGCACGCCCCGAAGTTACCCGCCCACCGGGTATCTTCACGTTCCGCGCCGGGATGGCGGAATGGTAGACGCGGCGGTCTCAAAAACCGTTGAGCCAAAAACTCGTGCGGGTTCGAGTCCCGCTCCCGGCACCAGCAGCTTTGTTTGCGATGCGGCTAGATCGCCCAGCCTTCGAGGATCTTCGTCGAGGCGAACCAAGCTCCCTTCTCGCGGCGGCACTCTGCGGAAACGGTCATGCCGTCTCCTATCCGGTCGAGTGTGAACACGAAGTCCACGGCGTCGGCTGACCGCCTCTTCATGCCCACCAGCACCACGGTGGCCCGACAATTCGGAAACCTCTTGTTCCAATCAGTCCAATCACCCCGGTAGGATGGCCGCAACCGCGTCACCTCTTCCTTCGGAACGTATTCAAAATCGGCAGACTTCCCCGAGCCAGTCAGGGGACGGGGCGCATTGATCCGCAGCGTTTTCTGAAGCCAGCTCCGGGGGCTCCCATTCATGGGGTCGGTTTCTGCAAGAAGCACGTAGGAATCCTGGCTGCTGGGAGCATCATCCATCTGGCTCACCGTCAAGACCGACCGCAGGAGGGCCTGTTCTTCCGATGAACTCAGGTGGACGGGCTGAGTCTGAACTCCGATCCAACCCACGGCAGCCAAACCAAGCGCCACAGCAAGCAGGACCAGGATTCCAACCCAGCGCTTCACGAAGAATCCACCACACCCTCGAAGGGGTCGCCATCTCCCGCTGGCAACCCTATCTGACGAGCATACTCCCGGATCGAGTTGACTCTTTTAAAGAGCGAGGGATGGTGCGCCATCGCCTGATCCCAGCGATTTAATTCCGCAGGGGTCTCGTTGCAATAGGTCACCCGCGCCAGAGCCCGTACAACCAAATCGGCATCCTGCGTGAAGTCCACCGCAAAACGAGTCGGCGGATGGGAAGAGCAAGGTGCGAGAACCCAAATGTGAGAACCCAAGTGTGTGCCCGGGGTGCATCCCCGATTTGCTACCCACATGTGGTCAATGACCTCCCCTCCCTGCTCTGCATGGCTGCTGGGATACACCCCGGTTGCCTGACACTCTCGTTTCACTCCCAAAACAATCACCAATCCGCCGCACTCGAACCTACCCACTTCATACTAGACCCTGGAAGAGGCTCCAGCAAAAAGAGGATGCACAAATCTCAATGTGGCCGCCCAGTGAGACTCTGAATCATATAGTCCAAACCCGCCTTTTTCCAACTTTTCCTAGATCAAGCGTTACTCTTTGGGCCGTCAATAGTCGTATCCTATAGACACGAGGCGTTTTGAATGAAGAAGTTGTTTGCCATCCTGGCGGCGGCGGTGGCGGCTTTTGCCGTGGCCCAGACTCCGCCGAGTTCGCTTCCGAACCAGTTCGGCCCCACCGTGGTCTGGCGGACCATCGCCATCGGCGACGGATCGGCCATTACCCAGCCCGAGGCGAAGATGATCTCCAGCCAGCGGTCCTGGGAGAAGTATTACCGCGCCATGGCCGGCGTGCCCGAGGGCGAGAAGATCAACATCCCGAATGTTGCCGACTGGCAGAACGAAGATGTGATGGTCATCCATGTGGGCCAGCGCAGCAATGCGGGCCACAGCGTCTACGTTGAAACCATCGAGCGGACGATGAGCCACTACTACGACATCAAAGTCGTGGTCCAGGAGCCGCCGCGAGGCGCGATGACCGCCCAGGTCATGATCTCCCCCTACGTCGTGATCGCCATCAAGAAGACCACCGGCACCCCCCGCGTCTTCTACCGAACCAGCACCCAATCAACCTATGTGATCTCGGGCGGATGCGGATGCGGCAGCAAGCCGATCATCATGGTCGGCGCAGGCGGCAAAGTGATTCCACTCGGCGAAACCGGGGGCAAATGCTCCAAGTGCGGCAAGGAGATCAGCAACGGCTCCCCTCCAGGAAACGGACGCAATAGCGGCAACAACTAAGCAAGAATGGCCTCCCTCAAAGGGAGGCCATTCTCAGTTAATTCGAAGCTCCTCGATGGTCGTCTCCCCTTCGAGGGAAAGCTTGTAAAGATAGTTCCATTCGACACCGAACTCATCTCCCACAAGTTCCTTTCGAGACCATGTTTGAATCTTTCTGTAGCTTCGGTCTAGTTCTACATCTTCCCTGCCCCATTGCCCGCGACGATTGACCAACAACTTCAACCGCACATTGCCATCCTTCTCGGAGGGTGAGATCAAATATGAGGTCAATGCTGGCCCCTTCTTTCGCATCCAGGGGTCTGGAGCTAAGCAACCAGTCAGAAGCAAAGCTGACTTCGCTTTGGCGTCTGTAAAATATCGTCTCCACTCCCACTCACGAAAAGCGACGAGTGAACCCAATGCGACGGCGAAGATGACCGGCGAAAGCAACGCGAAGCCAAGCCACACTTTCCAAGACGGCCGCGTGATTTTCTGATCTTGCTGAACATCGTTGTCCATCTTTAGGTATGAAGAGGATACAGGATGCCGGTCTTTCAATACAGCGCAGTCAATGTGAATGGGCAGGTTGAGCGGGGATTGCTGCAGGGCGTCTCGCTGGAAAGCGTCGCCGCCAAGCTCACGGAGCGCGGCATGACCGTCCAGGAGATCGCCGTCGCTCCCAATGCGGGTGATCCCCTCGCCGAACAGGCCGCTCCGAGGTTTGAACCCCGCTCCAAAATCCAGACCGAAGTCATCGGCCCCGTCATCAAGCTCGTCAGCCTCGCCGACCTGCAGTTCTTCTTCCGCCAGCTCAGCACAATGCTCGAAGCAGGCATCAACCCAGCGCAGACCCTCGAAACAATCGGACGCCAATCACAAAGCGGGCAGCTCCGCGAAATCCTCGGGGAAGCCAAGACGATGGTCACCGCCGGGCATCCGATGAGCGCGGCTTTCCAGCGCTATCCCGAAGTCTTCACCCCCTTGATGATGAGCCTCGTGCGGGCGGGCGAGCGAGGTGGATTTCTGCCCAAGGCCGCCGCCGATCTGAGCGAATATATCCGCGAAGAAATCGAGCTTCGCAATCTGATCAAGCGAGAGACCGCCTACCCCAAGATGGTCATCGCGGCCTCGATCTTCATTATTCTTGGCACCAACGCCATCCTCGGCATGATCGCGCCGAGCGCCGGGGGGCTCTCTTCCCCGCTCACCACGCCCGCAAACTGGCTCTGCCTCGGCCCGCTGCTGCTCGGCATCTTCCTCTTCGTCAAATTCGGCCTGCGAAACCAGCAGATTCAACGAAACTGGCAGATGTTCCTTCAATCACTTCCCGGCTTTGGCGGCATGGTTCATGGCTTTGCGATGGCGAAGTTTGGGCGGGCGTTCAGCGCGCTCTACAAAGGTGGAGTGCCTCTCCCCGAGGCCGTGACCCTCGCCGCCGATTCCTGCGGCAGTGAGTACACACGCGAAAAAATCTATCCTGCGGCAAAGATGCTGGAGGATGGAGGCGGAATCACGGACTCCTTCGCCTCGACCGGAGCCTTCAGCGCCATCGTCCTCGACATGACCCGCACGGGCGAGATGACCGGCAACCTCGACCAGATGCTCATCAAGGTCGCTGAATATTACGAAGACGAGGGCAAGACCAAGGCGAAGCAGTGGGCGACTTTCTTCGGCGTCTTCGTCTTCCTCTGCGTCGCGGTCTACGTCGGCTTCATCGTGGTGACATTCTTCATGGGCTACGCATCAGGAGTTTCGCAGGCTACTCAGTGATGCAGGACCACTACAAAGTCCTCGGCGTCCGTCGAAAAGCCACTCCGGCGGAGATCAAAGCCGCATTCCGCGAGCTTGCGCGCCAGAATCATCCCGACGTCGCGGGCGAGGCCAATAAGGATCAGTTCATCGCGATCAAGGAAGCCTACGAAGTCCTTTCCGATCCCGAACGACGCTCGAGCTTCGACGCCGCGCTCACCTACACCGAAACCATCGCCCGCCAGCGAGAGCAGGCCGAGGCCGCCCGCGCCCAATCGCAGGGATCGCGCCAGCAGTATTTCCAGACCGACCCCGAGCCAAGAAAGACAGCGCAGGCCGCCGAACACCGCGTCACTTCTGCCGACATGCTCCGCATGACGACTCTCTTCAACCAGGGAAGACTGCGGGAGGCGGAGACAAAGGCGAACGAAATCCTGGAAATCGACCCCCGCTCGCCCCTCGCCCTCGCCGTCATCGCCGACCTCGCCCGCACACGCGGCGACATCGTCAAGGCCGCGAAATACTACGGACTCGCCGCCCAATATGCCCCCGAGAACGAAATCTATCTCAAGCGGCACACCGAGATGCTCGACGCGATGGGCAAGCCCGCCGACGGAGCCCCCCGCGCCGCCGCCAAACAGACACAGCCGAACCAGACCCCTCTCACCGTCGCTGCGTTCCTCGAGATCGCGATGGTGGTTTATGTGGTGCTCGCCCGGGAGACGCCCGCGCTGCCGATGCTCGCTCCCATTTCGACCTGGACCATTTCGCTCATCTCGATGCTCTCACTCAGCGGAGTCGTGCTGGGAGCGTGTCTATCAGCCTCCAATGCCCTCGGGCGATTCTCCGTCGCGAATGGCTCGACCATCGCAAAGGTTCCTCCCGGCGTCGCGCTCATGTTCATCGCGCTTTTCAATTTTTGGGCCGCGATCCTGATCTATCTCCTGATCGGCCTGACCCAGAAGGCGATGAACTCCTCGATCACCAAACTCGCATCAGCCTGCGCGGCCACGGTCGTTCTCTTCGCCTGCGCCAGCCTTCTCAAGTCGCCCAACGCGGCCCTCCAAACCCTCGCCTGGGGAGGAAATCTCGTCTATCTCGGTGGAATTCTCGGCTGGCTCGCCGCCGATTCTCTCAAGCCCAGATAAGTTCCTTCTCCCATGTGGCCTGCTCTGTGCCCTCTCCGGAATTTGTCTGGCACAGAACACGACGCAGACGAATCAGCGGGCTCAGGTCCCTGGAGTGCGCGATCATTCATGTCGCGCTTTGGCATGGGCGGCACGCCGTCCTTTTGAATCTTTTCGCACTGAAGTGCGGGAATCCGAGAGCCCCGCTGAAGCGGAGCGGTCCGGGGCGGATGTCTCCGGCCTGGGAGGGGCAAGAGCCTCACAGGAG
>JAEYWW010000353.1 GCA_023428805.1 Armatimonadota bacterium
CCTTGTGAGTCTGCATGGTGATGACCGTGTCGGCGTTCTGCTTAGCGGTGCGAAGCTCGCCTGCGGCCTGAACCCGGTCGAGGATGATCGGGAGGGCGCGTGCCGCCTCCATCTCGGTGATCCGCGACGATGACTGACCGATCCACCAAGCACCTGCCAGTCCTCCGACAGCCGCGCCGCCGAGAAGAATCGAACGCCCCACCTTGCTCACAAGATTCCAGACACTTTTCAACCCCTCCCCGTTCCCCGGTCCTGGTTCATTGTTGTAAAGTTAAAGATATGAAATCTGCGTCGCTTGCGATCTCAACGCCGTAATGAAATTGCTCTCCTGATAAGAACACGTCATTACTTGGAATCAGTACCCAATTGAAGGTTCTTCTTGAGCTTGATGGGTTGAGCGTTGATTATCCACAAGAACTTTCTTGGACTGACTTGACTTTCGTCATAAATGACTTGGACTATCTCGTCACGACGAATTTTGCCACCTTCCAGACCGAGGGCTATTCTCGCATTGGTTCGGTACTCAAGTGCCGCAAACGGAGCGAGCGGCCACTCTTGAACTACCGAACTTTCATAGTAGATCATGTGGAGGTTCAGAGACCTGCCTGATTGATCTATGCAATAGAGAGTCAAGCCCTCTTGTGGCACCTTCATTGACTTCGGAAGCAATGACCGATTTTCAAATCTGACAACCAGTTCGCTGGTTCCAGCATCAACGCCTGCACTTCTAATGCAGATTCCCGGCATCGTCGCTTCTGAAAACGCAAACAAAATGATCAGGACAATCGAGACGTATATGGCAAAGCGAATCTTTTGAGGAGTCAGTTGGGACATTTCTCTATGGCAGAATCTCAGCGATACGACTGCATTTTATTTGCAAGAATAACTCGTAAGGCGCTATCTGAACTGCCCAAGGCGGTCACCTCCGCCGGATCACCCAGGGGCCGCCACACCTTGCCGTCAAAACAATGCGCCCCGTGCATCGAGCCGATCACCAGGTCGCTTCGCCATACCGTCAGTGCGGTCAGATTCTGAGCTGGTGTCTCCAGCTTATTGATCGACTTGCCATCCCATTGATGCAGCCCCCCTCCGGCAGTGGCGATCATCAGCCTGCTCTTCCACTCGATGAGGTCGGAAATCCACAAATCCTCGAGTCCATGCGCGGCGTTGAGGTGCCGCCACTTCTTCCCTTCGCGGATGTGCAGCCCCGTCTTCTGCCCGCCGATGATCAGTTGCCCCTTCCAGAGAGTCATTGAGGTCACAACATCGCCTGCCAGCCAGTCGGGATGCTCTTCCCGCTGGCTCTTGTCCGTCTTCTCGACCCATCCCCCCTGACCTCCGATTAGAATTGAGTCTCCGACCACCGAAATGCAGCTCGCCCAGGGCCTCTTGACCATGCCGTAGAGAACGTCGTGCGCCCAGCGATCCTTGTCGGTCTCCAGCTTGTCAAGACCGCCATCGCCATAGACGATCCAGACTTCGTCCCCCCGCCCCGCCACCACACGGCGGACGCTTTTGTCACCCAGCTTCTCCCATCCACCGGGACGGCCGATGAAGAGCCCCCCGAGGCCTCCTGCAATCCAGCCCCGACGCCCGGCGGACGCCAAACCCTGCAGCCGAGGCATCGGAGATTGGCTGGGAAGCTTCTCCCGCGACCACGCTCCCTTGCTGTACCGCCAGATGCCGTCGGATGTCGCCGCAAAAGTTTCCTCTTTGAGGTCGTAAAGGGCGTAGATTTTCCCCGTTCCTGGTCGACCGATCGGCTTCTGGGTTTGACTATTCAAGACAATATCCCTGGCTTCGTCGAACTCAGTCCTATCCGACCGGGCTGCTTCACCCGATGGGGATGCGGCCAATCCGTTGATGGGAGAAGCAGCCTCCTCCCACCCATTGTCGCGCAGCTTGATGACCCCGCCAAAAGTGCCCGCATGGAGCTCGCCATCGTGCACTTTGAGCGCATAGGCTTCCTCGTGGCAGACCCAGGTTTCGGCGGCGGGGACCGGAGCCTGGTTCGCGATCAGCGCGAACCAGGCCAAGTGCAAGGGATCACCTTCTTGTTGCTTCCGTCATCCTTCAGCACCACCACCGCCCTGCCCTTGGGCAGCTTGCTCAGGGTGAGCTGATAGACGCCCGGTGAGGTCTCGGCAAACTTGACGATCTTTCCGTCCTCAGTCTGCAGCGTGACATCGTGCAGGCCCGGCTCGCTCTCGATCGTCAAGGTGAGCCCGGAGATCGAGAGCTTTCCTTCGGGAACGGTTCGGTCCACCTTGTACTTGATGACCTGCTCGCGCAGAAGCCCCTTGGTCGAAAAGAACCGAATCTTGACCTCGTATTCGCCCTCGGGCGCAGATGCGGGAATTTCAAAGTTGCCCTTCCACCAGCCGCTCGCCTCGGGTTTGAGTGTCAGCACTCGTCCATCGGGGAGCACGGCCTCAGCGCGCTGCGCCTTCGGCTCATGAACTCTGATTTCGGGGTCGCCACCACGCGACGTGCTCCAGTTGAAGGGATTGGCAGTACCTGGAATGGGCCGATTCTGCTGATCCCTTTCTGCTTTTCGTCGCCTCGCCGCTTCCTGCCGCTGAAACTCCTTCTTCTTCTCCTCAAACAGCTTCCACTCTTCTTTCGGAACGGCGAGGAGGGCGGTGAAGCGGCTGGGCACCTGGTACTTCAGGCTGAAATCGAGCACTGCCTGCTTGTTTTTGAACTCGATGTGCGTCAGCATCGCCTGGGCGTAGAGCTTCGATGCCCAGTTCCCGCGCTGAATGTTTCTCGGATAGATTTCAAACTTGCGGTCGCCAATACGAATTGCGGCACCACGAGCCTCTTTCATCTTCCCGACAAAATGGAAGGAATAGGGGTCTTCTTCGTACTTCCACGAATCGACGTAGGGAGACCAGACCCAATCCTCGTCGAAACCAAAGGTCTTCACGCTGTTCTCGTCAATCTCCATCGGCTTGAGCGATCGGCAGGTTCCGGCAACATAAATCGCTCCATCCGGCCCCTTCTCGGCGATGTAGTTGATGTCCATGCCGTTGTCTGAAGTCTCGAATGGATCGTCCACGGCGAATCCTTGCCTGACACGTTCCACCTTGTCGTTCATGGTCATCTTGATGAGACCGTGGCTTTCGACATCGACCTGCCATTCGGGTTTGACTTCCTGCCCTTGGGGCCAGGTGGCCATCGGGAGAACGAATCGGTCCGGTTTGGGCTGAAGAAAGTCAATCGAGGTGAGCTCGATGCGCAGGTCGTAGCCGACCGCCAATGGGTAAATCTGGGCGTGATAAGCGTCCGGGGCGACCTGATCCATGATCCCCGGATCGCGGTTGCGACTGGTGATGGCGGTGTAGATGAACCACGCCTGATCCTTGTCCATCAGCATTCCAGGAACGTATTCGTTCTTGTACCAATAGGCGAACCCACCCAGCGCGGAGCCCCAGGGGAGGCTGAAATTGAACGAAGCCTCGGTCAGATTTTTGTAGGGGTTGTGGAAGGTGTAGACCGTGGTCGTTTTGACGATCGGCCCCTTGACGATCGAATGGGTCTTGACCGACTTCAGAGAAAAACTCTCTCCGCTGTCCCGGTTGTAGACAGAAGTCAGATTCTGGGCCGCACCGGCCCCCGCCAGACAAAGAACTCCAAGCAAATACCCCGAACGCATCTCTCTCACTCTGAGTTGCGGACGCTTCGCATGGGATTAAGTTACTTGGATTTTTCTATTGTTTTTGGAATTGCAATTCACCGGCGCGGATGAGCTTTCTTGTGCTGGAGCGCAAGCTGCTCACGGTCAAGCTCGGTGTAGATTTGGGTGGTCGTGATGCTCTCGTGCCCGAGCAGTTCCTGCACGGCCCGGAGGAAGGACGGCGCAC
>JAEYWW010000063.1 GCA_023428805.1 Armatimonadota bacterium
TGATGAGCTGGGCGGCGCGGGGCGGGGTCGATGTCACGATCATCGTCGATTGGCGGGCGGGGGGAGGAATGTTCCCCGCCTCTTCACGCCTCGCCGAAAGAATGGGGTGTCCCATCCTCGAACACGATCTGCTGCCCGCCTGGTACGACGCTGTCTTCACCGGAGAACGGTCGAGTGGCGCGCCTGAAGCCACCCTGGTCAGCGCTCCCGACCCACTCGCCGAGTGTGAATGGGCTCTGCGGCGATGTCAGGAGATGATGAAGGCGGGCGAGCTGCCTGGCCGAATCACGATCTTCGCCCGGGATGGAGAACTTTACGGCCCGCTGATTCACGCCTCTGCCGCACGTCTCGGCCTGCTGGTTTCATCCCATCTCAGCATTCCGCTTCTCTCAAGCGGGTTTGCGCGGACGGTTGTGGAGGCGGTGCAGGCGGCAGCCGGGGACGATGTGCGGGCGCTCGGAAGTCTGGCGAAGAGCCCCTATTTGGCGACCCCGCCCAAGCTGCGGCAGGAACTGGCCCTTGCCTTGGCCGAAGCCCGGCGCAGCGGGGAATCGCAGTGGGAGAAGGCGCAGGAGTGGGCGGAGGAGAACTTGCTGGTTCTGCCATGGCTGGCCGAACTCCTGGCGTGGCGGGCATCGGTGATGGACAAGCCCCTGCCTCTCCGCGGCTGGATGGGGCGTCTTGGCGAGCTTCCCGACAAGCTCAATATGATCCGCCACGCAGTCGAAGATGATTCGACGATGCAGAGGGATAAAGCAGCCCTTCATGTTCTTCCTCAGAGCCTGAGCGACATCGCGCTGCTGGGCAATATCGAAGGGGCAAAGGAACTCGATTTGGGGACATTTGCAAGGCAGGCCATGGAAGTTTGGGAGGACGCATCAATCTCTCTCGACACGCGCCAGCCCGGAGGAGTCCGCTTTGTTTCGAGCACGGAGGCGCTCTCCGGCTCGCGCGCAATTCTCGCGTTGGGGATGCTTGAGGGTTCATTTCCCCGGCGACGTTCCGAAGATCCCCTCATCACGGATGCTGACATCTCGGAACTGCGGGAACTCACCGGAGGAAGGGTCGATCTGCCGAACTCCTTTGAACGGGCGGCGCAGGAGCGCGACGAGTTTTTGCGGCTGCTTGCCGCCGCCGAAACGAGCTTGTGGCTGAGCATTCCGCAGGCGGATGAGTCGCAGGACAACATCCCGGCGTTCTATCTGGACGAATTGGACCGCGCCCTGGGCGGAGCATCCCGGCGCACGTATTCACGCGCAGATTTCGCTCCGGAGGAGTCAGAATGCGTCAACCCCGCCGACCTCGCTTTGGCGCGTGCCCTGGCGGGAAGCCGCGACACGCTGGAGAGGCCGGAGATCAGGCAGGATAGCGTCAAGGAACTGGCCTCGCCTGCGGAGGGCGAAGCCGTCTTCATCGACGAATTGCAGGATGCCCTGGCCTGCCCATTCCGCGCGGCGATGCGCCACGAACTGAAAGTGAGGAGCAACCGCAGGCGTCACCTCTCATCTCTGCTTCGTGATGTTCCGTTGACCGCCGGACTGGCTCGGGCCGCCGATGAAGCGTCGGCCAGGGAGCGGCTTCATGCAGAAGTGGATCGGGTGCTTGAGCAGGAGTCGCCGCATCTCGATCATTGGGAGACTCGACTCCTGAAATCCGCTTCGGAACGCTGGGTGGCGGAATGGGTTGAGCGTGAATTTCTCGCCCGTCGCCTCTGGCCCAGACAGGTCGCTGACCTGAGCCCGTCAGTCCAAGATGGCTCATACAAAAACAGCATTGTTTCGAATGGAGTGTCCCAAAGCTTCAAAGGCCTTGCATCGGCGTCATGGTCCGACGGAGACCTGCGGGCAGTGACGCTTTGGCTGGGAGGCACGCCGGATGATCTTGAGGATGCCGAGCTTGCGGCGAATGATCGTCTCAAGATCGGCCTTTGGTTGTATTCACTGGCTGGCTCCGGCGCATTTCGATCCGCAGTTGAAGTTGATTCGATTGAGGGACCGCGCCGACTTTTCTTCTTTGGTGAGGGCGCGCTGCCGAATCGGCAGCAGACCAGCCCCTGCAAATTCAGCCGAGTAGGCGGGGAAAACAGGCGGTTCTTCAACGACGTGCGCGGAGCTTGGAACGAGGCGATGCGCCGATTGCGCAATGGCGACGCCCGCCCCACTCCGAGCGAGAATTCCTGCAGCGGATGCGCCTACGGCGAACTCTGCCGATCCTCCGCCGAATTTGGCGAGACGACTGACCTGTTTGCGGAGGATGGGAATTGAACCCCACCGGCGAGCAGATCAGGGCGATTGCAACGGATGAATCCCGGTTCACCATCCGCGCCGCCGCGGGGTCTGGCAAGACATTTGTCCTCACCCAGCGCTTTCTGCGCCACGTCACCGAGCAGGGAATCGCGCCGCACAAAATCTTGACGATCACATTCACGCGCAAGGCCGCCGCCGAGATGAAGCGGCGCATCGTTCGCGAACTGACCAATATCGGTCGCCTGCACGATGCGCAGCTTGCGGAAACGGGGCCAATCCAGACGATTCACAGCTTTTGTGAACGGGTTCTGCGCGAAAACTCCCTCGCCGCCGGGCTCGATCCACAATTCGAAATTCTTTCGGAAAGCCAGGCAAGCACGATGACCGAAGAATCGCTCCGGGCGGCATTCGTCGAGGCCTGGGAAGAGGACGATCTGGCCCGCGAAGTCATCCGACATCTGGCAGGCAAGTCGGCGTGGGGAAGGAGTGGGGCGGACGCGCGGCTGACGGGCGCGGTTCGGCGGGTGCTTTCGTCATTGCGCGGCAGCGGCCACTCTCCGCTCGCCTTGATGAACCGCTTGGGTGAGCCGGATGCGATGCTTCAGGTCTGGCTCGAAGGCATTGCGGCCGACATGGGGATGGAAGATTCGCTTCATCTCCCCCTGGTTGAATCGCTCGCAATTCTCGCCAAGGAGACACGAAAGAGGCTGCAGACTCGCGGCGACTGGGGTGCCATGACCGAGTTTGACCTGCGGAGCGCGGCGCGGGAGTCGACAGGTCTCCTGCGCCTTGCCTGCATGGCCTGGATGGAGCTCGACCATGCGATGCAGGAGGAACAGGCTTTCGATTTCTCGGCCCTGGAATCTCTGGCGGTGAACCTGGTGACGGGCGACCAAGCGGTTGGGGCGAGGCTTCGAAGTCAGTTCTCTGCGGTCCTGGTCGACGAATCGCAGGATGTCAATCCGATGCAGTACCGTCTCATCGATGCGCTCGGCATCGACTCCGAAATGATGGTCGGCGATCCGCAGCAGAGCATCTACGGATTCCGCCAGGCAGATCGGCAGCTCTTCATCAACCGCACTCTCAGTTCGCCGACATTGGAGCTCAGCGCGAATTTTCGCTCAACTCCCGGGATTCTCTCGTTTGTCGATCAGCTTTTCCTCAACATTTGGGGAGAGGATTATCGGCCCATGCTCCAGCCCAGCAGCGATGGCGGCTTGTTCTCGGATCCAACCTGGCCGCCCTGTGTGGGAGTGGAGCTTTGGCCCTCCGAGGCGAAAGACAGCGTGCTGACTGCCGAACGCATCAGCCAGCTCATCGCCGAAGGTGAACGTCCTGGGGACATCGCGGTGCTGGTGCGGGACAAGAAGGATGCGCTCAACATCGCGGACCATCTCAAGGCACGGGGAATCCCTCATTTGGTCAGCGGAGGCACGGAACGGTTCTACACGAGGATGGAGGTCCGGGATGTGGCCAACGCGCTCCAGGCATTGGTCGATCCCCTGGATCAATTTGCATGGCTGGCCTTCCTTCATTCCCCCTTTGCCGGGTTCAGCCTGGATGCGATCGCGACGCTGGCGCAGTTTGAAATCGTGCCCGATGCCCTGCCCGAATGGGTGCCGCCAACCGAGGCGGATGCCGCAAAGAAGGAGAGGCTGATGATTTGGATGCCGCCGCTGCTGTCGCGTGCGGGCCGGATTCCGGCGTGGGAGTTGATCGGTGCTCTCTACGCACGTTCGCCCTATCTGGAGACTCTGGCTCGCCGCCCGGATGCCGCGCAGATCCTTGCCAACGCCCGGAAGCTCCTGCGCCTCGCCTCCGAACTACCGCTTGCAAGCGCGGGTGAGTTTGCGGAGACGATCCGGGACATTCAGATACTCCAGCACAAGGAAGGAGACGCGCCCGCCGAGGATGACAACGCCGATCTCGTCACCTTGATGACCATCCACAAGGCGAAGGGATTGGAGTGGCCGGTGGTCGTTGTCCCGGGGCATTTCAAGAATCTGGATGCGCGCTGGCAGGATTTGGAGGTTGACCCCCAGACGGGAGCGGTCGCCTCCAACTTCACCTACAAGGATCATCCGGGCAAAACCTGGCTTCACGCTCGAAAGAAGCTGTCGCAGCGGCAGGAAGAGCTGCGTGTTCTCTACGTCGCCTTGACCCGCGCCCAGCGCAGGCTTTGCGTTGGGATTTCTCAGGCTCCTTCCGCAAATACACTCGCCGGGATTGTCGCCCAGAAGTCAGGATTCCCCGACCGGCTTTGGGCCGGGGTGAATGTCCGCGATGACGTTCGGAGCAGTTAGAACGAATCCACGGTGCGGTACGCGTTGATGAGCGCCCGTTCGCCTTCCTTCCCCGGCTTTGCATTCCCGTGCTCCATTCCGACAATGCCGGTGAAGCCCTTGGCGTGGATGTGCTTGAACACGTTCAGGTAGTTGATCTCGCCCGTGGTCGGCTCGCGGCGGCCCGGGTTGTCGCCCACCTGGAAGTACGCAGTCTCGCTCCAGCAGGAGTTGATGTTCGGGATGAGATTGCCTTCCGAAATCTGAGTGTGATAGAGGTCGTTCAGGATTTTGCAGGCGGGCGAGTTGACGCCTCGGCAGAGCAGATAGCCTTGATTGACCGTCTTGAGCAGCATTCCGGCATGATCGCGATGGTTGAGCGGTTCGAGCACCATCACCAGCCCTTCGGGTTCAAACACTTCGGCCATGGCGCGGAGGCAGTCGATCGTGTTCGCGTACTGAAAGTCCATCGGCAGACCGACATCATAGGGGCCGGGGACGACGGTCATCCACTTGGCGTTGACGCGCTTGGCGCACTCCACGGCGGATTTGGCGACTCCCCGCAGCATGTCCATCGTCTCCTTGCCTCCTTTGGCATAGATCGGGTTGCCCCACTCCGCGTGGGCGACGAAGACGCCCATCTGGATGCCGTTGTCGGACATCGCCTTCGCCAGCTTCTCCTGGTCCTGCGGCGAGCGGCCCATCATCCCATTGTCCTCCCAAGCCTGGAAGCCCTCATCCGCCGCAAACTTGAGCTGATCGACATCGCTTTGGGCGTGGTTGCCGAACATCCCGAAGTGGGGGGCATATTTCAGCTTGAAGTGCTTGGGTTGCGGGGCGGGGTTCTCGCTGCTCATGGCGCTGGCGGAGATCATACCGGCGGTCGCCGCCGCACCAGCCTGCAGAACTTCTCGTCGCGTGGGTCGCATCGGGTTGAGTTTAGACCGTGCGGGGGAGGGGAGTCAAATTGGCGGGGGTTTGCGGCAGCCTTGGAGCCGCCAGCGGCTCACTCCAGAGCGGTCGCGAGCGACCGCACTCCTGCGGGAGCACGATCCGCGATGAATTTGGGAAGGAGATCAACTCCCTCTCCCCCGTGTTCAGCGACAATAGATTGTTTGCATTTTGGGACAGGACATGGTTTACATGTCTTGTGCCTTTCTGCCGGGAGGGGACAGGGGGTGGGTTGGCTTGCTCCTGAGAACCTGGATGGAACAAGCCAACCCCGCCCCGCCCTCCCCAGCTTGGGGAGGGAGATGCTCGACGCGAAAGCTGGGAGTGTCAACGCAGAAGCTTCAGATTCCAACTCCCCTCCCGAGC
>JAEYWW010000065.1 GCA_023428805.1 Armatimonadota bacterium
GTAGAGGAAAAAGTCTTCGTCGAATCTTTCGACGGGGCGCATCATCAGGCAGGCGCCCATCACCTGCTCCACCTCATGCACTTCGCCAGACTTGCCCATCAACCTCTGAGTCTGCCAGTACGGAGAAAAGAGGCGGCTGTTGGGGAGGAGCTTTTCCAGCAGGGATTGCTCACAGATCACCGCCCAGAGCGTGAGCTTGCTGGAGCATGAATTCTGCGTCGAACCATCCGGGTTCTGAAGCCTGCCGCCGCAGGCAATCCAGCGGTCGTCGTTCATGACTGCGCCAAGCCGGGAAATCGCCCCTTCCGAGGGAAACGCATCGGAGTTGAGCAAGAGGGCGACATCACCCGACATCACTTCCAAGCCCTGGTTGTTTGCCGCCCCAAAGCCGCGATTGATCTCGTTGCGGATCAATGTGACAGCCGGAAAATCTTGGGAGACCATCTCCGCCGAGCCATCGGATGAAGCATTGTCGATGACGACGACTTCGTGCACATCAGTCAGGGCCGAAAGACAGCGCCGCAGAAGATCGCGGGTGTTGTAGCTGACGACAATGACGCTCACCCTCACGACAGGTTCCAGTGTGTCATAATCCATGCTTCCATGTCCCACGAGATCCTCCTTTCTCCCGAAGGGTTCGAGAAGGTGAAGAAGGAACTGGAGTTCCTGAAAGGCCCCGAACGCCAGCGCATTGCCGACAACATCCGCGAGGCGAAATCGCACGGCGATCTGCGCGAAAACGCCATGTATCATGAGGCGAAGCTCAACCAAACGCGACTCGAAGCGCGAATCGCAGAACTTGAGCGCACGGTTCAGTTCGCAAAGGTCGTTGATGCATCGGATCGGGAAGAGGGCACGGCCCACCTCGGATCTCGGGTCAAGCTTGTCGATCTTCAATGGAACGATGAATTTGAGGTCGAGCTTGTCGGCGAGTACGAAGCCGATCCTTCGCAGGATAGAATCTCAATCACATCTCCGCTCGGCGCGGCGATTGTGAACCACAAGGAAGGCGATGAAATCGAAGTACAGGCTCCCGCAGGCATCCAGCGCTATCGTCTGGCTGGCGTCAGCGGCTAGCTGCGCCCTGCTCTCGGGCTGCGGGCCGATGCTGAATGGTGAAGAGGCCGTTCCCTCCGAACAGGCGATGGAACTCCCTGAATCATCGTTTTCTGGAAACCTCTTTCTCATCGGCGGTCAGACGCGAGTCCACGTCGGAGACCCGACGAGCTTGGCTCAGGAAGCTTTCCCTAAGCCCAAGCGAAGCTTCGCCATCACATCTGTCCCCGCCGGGTTCGATGAAAAATATCAGGTCTACGGCTGGGAGAATCCAACCCGATCTTTTGGCGTGCTCACCCAAAAGGGGCGAATCGCGCTCGCCCTCGACATCCGCGAACACGCGACGGACGCACTCATCGCCGAAGAAGTTAAGAAGGCGATGACCGCCTATGGCCAGCCTTCCGCCACCTACTCTTCCGGCAAGGTTCAATACTGGTTTTGGGATGACAGCCAGGTGCGCCTGATGCTCTGCGCAGCGCCCGATGACAAGGGGCGCATTGCCCTCTCACAGGCGCTGGGTTATGCCCCGCTGATGGACGAGTTTCGGATGTCTCCCTCCGCCGCGGCGGAAGACCGGGTCACGGCGGAAAGGCTTCTCAGCCAGCCCAAGCCCAAGTCGTGAAACACACAGGCGAGTTTGTGCGTGGAAGAACCAGGCGTCCTTGAACCGGGACGTACTTTTCTCAAACAGGAGGTGGTGCCCGAAACATGGACCAAGACCAAAATCGCAACCGCAGCCTGAGTGGTCGCCCGCTTTAGCGTCCGATCTCATCGGTCGGAGCAGTGATGAGCTTCCCCGATCAACTCAGGTGAATGGAAGGAGCCTTGATTTCGATCAGGGCTCTTTTCTTTGAACGAGAGGTATTCTTCGCCAAAACCATGCACCCGGATGTTGCCAGATTTGAGAACAACACGAAAGTCAGTGGTCGTGCTCTGCTTGTCTGCCTCTTGATTTTTGCTTGGTGCCTCACTTCTTTGCTCATCACATTCTCGGCTCACCAGCGACAGAGGAAATGGCTGCATTCCACGTCTTTGTCTCAACTGCAGCAGGAAGCCCCTGCCCGATTGAACATTGTCATTGATGGGCCAAAGAATGAACGTGGCTACTACGAAAGCGCACTGTATCAGAAGCAGAGTGAGCTTTATCAAAGTCGAACATTTCCTGCGTTGGGTTGGTCGATGTTGATTGCCGTAGTTTCAGCACTCGCCCATGCCTCCAATCGTCGTAATTACAGCGAGGTATTACAGGATCATCTGGCGAACACTTGAGAAACTTTCTCTTCTTCACATTCATCTTTGCCACCCTCGTTTTAACTGGCATACTAGGCCAGATTAAATGGAACGAAAACAATTCACCGAGGCAAATCCTGCCGCGTTTTCGGGAAGTTCTTGCCGTCAGATTGAATGTTGATACCAAGCTGACCTCCCGATATACATCACAGGATATTGAGGTTGAATCGTTCTCCTATAAGAAGGGAGTCAGAGAACAGTATTCATTCCAGGCAATCGTCAAGCTTCCCCGAAAATCCCTTCGCTTCGACACTCTTCATCCGCCCCAGCAGATCAATCCCGTAGGGCATGTGCGGTACAGAATTGAAGGCGGCACTCTGACTGCGCGTCGCCCTCTCTTCAATACAAGACTCACACTTCCCGAAATATCTATTGATAAATTCGAATTTGTAGCGGCGATCAATCACGATGACAACCTGAGATTTAGCAACTCAACATCATTCGGGAAAGTCTGGAACATTCTTGGAAGGGGGTCAGAAAATGACCTCTTTGATGCCTTCATGATATTCAATACTCAGGAAAACTTGACGTTTGGACGCAACGATCGATTCTTGCTGGAAATCCTTTGCATTGCTCGTATGAAAAGACTGTCTGGAGATATAGACAATGCCGCCGCAATACTTTCTCGCAATCAGTATGTGAATCCCGATAAGCAATGGGATCAATGCTTGGAAGAAGAGCTGGATGTTCTTATTCCGTTGATTGCAGAGCATGACCCGACTGACGACAGGCTGGCGCAGCTCAAGTTCCTCAAAAACGAAATCAGCAAACGCACTCGTAATGGCCCCTAGGCTTCATCAGCGGCAAAAGGAGCACATCTGCAACAGCATGGCCTCTAATGCCTCTCTGGGCGATTGCGACGCCAGCGCGCCTTTGAACTTCGCATCCGTCTGAGCAAGCTCGTCCAGGCAGGCTTGAATCTTCGGCAGGCTCAATTTCCTCGCGGTCCTCAAGTGCCGCTCCACCGCCCAATCTTTTTCATTGGCGAAGTTAGGTTTGTTCATAAAGGACGCCGAGGCGCGGGGGGTCGGGCTTTTGGGTGAGCATCTCTCTTCGACGCAGACTCTTGCCTGCCAAAGCAAACGAAAATGCCTTGAGAACATGGGAAAAACGCGCGGAAACACCTCATCGGCAAGGCGGGGATGGCGGGCCGCCAAGAGATCAAGCTGCGTGATCGCCGCCTTCGCATCACCGGCCGTCACAGCCTCCGCCAGTTTGAAGACGTTGTAGTCAGTCTCGGGGATGACCACAGCTTCGATGTCCGCCTCCCGGACATCGACTTGCCCGCCGACGTAGAGGCAGACTTTGACGACTTCATCCAACGCCAATCCCAGACGTCCTCCCACCATTTCGCTCAACTTGGCGCAGGCAGGCTTGCTCGCCTTCTTCCCCTGCTCCTGGAAGGCGGCTTGGACGGCCTCCGCGGTTTTTGCGGGATCGGGGTCGAGCTTGACGACTTTGCCGCCTGCAAGAGGAATCAAACGCTCCCATTCGGCGAGGCCGCCCGCGCGTTTGGACTGGGCGTCCGCACTTCCCCCATCCTCATCACCCACCAGGATCAGGCGGCCCGTTTCGGGCACGGATTGAAGCAGGGAGACCAGCGGGTGCGAGGCCGTGATTTTGGCGTCCGTCCAAAGGGCGGTGGGCTTGGCCCGCCCGGCGCTCCGCACAACAACACCACGAAAATCCCCCAGGAAAGGAATGGTCGAGACAGAGGCCACCCATTCCGAAGGATGCTTGGAGTCCCCGTGAATCTCCTCCAAATCAAGATCCCCATCCGCGAGTCCAAGGTTGTCGAGGATCTGCCGCAACGCCTGGCGGCGGAGCGATTCATCGGAACTGACGAGCAGGACGACGCGGGCGTCTCCAGTTTCGGCGAACTTCACGCCCTGCTCCGGGAAGCGGCCTTGACCAGCCTCCTAAACTCAGCCACTTCGCCTTTGATTTCCTTCAGGGTGTCTCCGCCCAGCTCGGGGCCATAGAGAGCCTGCTCAAACTTGCTGGCAATCTTCTCCGCTTTCTCCTTCAATTCTCCCAAGCTGTCTCCTGCGGCGTCCACATACTCCCGAGTGGTGACGCTGAAGCGCTTGGGCGAGCCATGAAGTTTTTCGATCGCGCGTGCGAAGCTGGAATGAACTGCGATGATCTCGTTCTCACGGAGCACCTTGCGGGAGCGGAGGAACTGCCGTCCCACATAGATCAGCAGGGGAAGAACCAGGGCGACGAGGAAGATTCCGCGCAGGACGATTTGGACAACTTCCCTCTCAAAGAACGGAATGAAGGCTTCGATGGCCGTTCCCCGTCCGCCTCCATCAACCTGCGCCGCTCCCTCGGTCGCGTCAAAAGGAATCCAGCCATACCCTTCAAAGTAGATCTCGCACCATGCGTGATAATCCTTCTCCTGGACCGTGTATGCGCCGCTTCGTTGATCAGGAAGAGTGTTGTTGACCAGGAACCCCAGCGCATACCTCGCAGGCAATCCGACGGAGCGAGCCATGCAGACCATGGAGGTTGCGAAAAGGTCGCAGTACCCCTCCTTGGACTCGAACAGGAAGAACTCGGCGGCGTCTCGGCGCGCCGGAACAGGCGGGGCTTTCAGATTGTATTTGACGTTTCTTGCGATGTAGAGACGGATCGCCTCCGCCTTCTCGTAGTCTGTCTTCGCGTCCGAATCCAGGACAACCTGCTGCGCCAGTTCGCGGACTTTGGGCGAAATCAGGTCGAACGAATTGTACAGCCGGTCAAGTTCATCGGGAGTGTTGGCGACGGCATCAGGGTCCCTCATGGGACTGCTGCGCGGAACGATCGCCTCGGCTCTGATCTTGGAGCCCTTGATGACGTTCGAGTTCAACACCAGTTCGCCAAATCCGCTGAAGTAGCCGCCGGAGGGAGCCTCCGAAACACTCGAAATGATGCCCGGGGTCAACACGGTGCGAGGAAGCTGCTGGATCGGTGTGATTTCAAATCGGACCCTGCGCTGCTCGCGGATGGGCAGCCCGGGAGGAGTGCCGTCGGGCCATGCGTCGAACTGCTCTCCGAAGGATGAGGGCTTCGGCATATCCACGCGGCTGTTGAACGGCGAATCCTCCTCGACATTGATTGTTC
>JAEYWW010000071.1 GCA_023428805.1 Armatimonadota bacterium
AAGGCCTTCAGGATCGGCAGCGAAGCTTGGGAGAGTTTGATCGGATCAACCCCGGTCTTGATCCCCTCATGTTCGAGGAAATAGACCAGATCGTCGGTCGCCAAGTTGCCGCCCGCGCCGACGGCATAAGGACATCCTCCGAGTCCTGCCGAGCTGGAATCGAATGCTCCGCAGCCCAATTCAAGTGCGGCCGCGACGTTGGAGATGGCGGTTCCGCGCGTGTCGTGGAAGTGCCACGCAACCCGGTTATGGCCTCCAAGAGACGAAATCTCAGCGTGGACCGCGCGGACATCGCGGGGCGTTCCAACTCCGGTGGTGTCGCCCAGGCTGACCTCGTCCACGCCCATGTCGAACAGAGCCGCCGCGACGCGCATGACGCTGACCGGTGCCACGGGACCGGCGTAGGGGCACTCGAAGATCGTGCTGACGTAGCCGCGAATCCAGCCCGATGGCTGCGCGGCACGGAACTGCCGAATCACATCGCCGAAGACCTCAAGCGATTGATCCACGGTCATATTGATGTTCTGCTGCGTGAAGGCGTCGCTGGCGGCGGTGAACAGAGCGATGCGCTCCACGCCCAATTCGATCGCCCGCTCAAGTCCCTTCACATTGGGAACAAGTGCAGAGTAAAGAGGGCCGGGCGGGAGTTGGGGCCAGAGTTCGGCGGCATCGCCGAGCTGCGGCACCCACTTGGGCGACACAAAGCTGGTCGCTTCGATCTCCCTGAGTCCCGCGTCGCGCAGCGCGCGGATGAATTCGATCTTTGCGTCGGTGGGGATCGGCGTGGCTTCGTTTTGAAGCCCGTCGCGCGGGCCGACTTCGATGATGCGGATTTCGCTCATTCCTTGGGCTCGATATGGATCAGAAGCTGGCCGTCGGTGACTTGGTAGCCTTTGGCGACCGGGAGTTTTTCGACAACGCCATCGAATGCGGCGGTGATCTCCTGCTGCATCTTCATTGCTTCGAGGATCAGCAGCTTCTGGCCTGCCGCAACGTTGTCACCTTCGGCCACGAAGACTTCGACAATTTGACCGGGCATCGGGGCGCGCGCGTCTCCTTTGGCGGCCTCGCCGCCCGCCGCTCCGCCTGCCTTGGGCTTTTCGAGGATGTACTGCCTTCCTCGGATGCTGACGTGAATCTGATCGCCTCGGCGAACCGCAAGCGCGGTTGCGCGACCGTCTCCGCTCCGCACGACAAGCCTGTCCGCGCCCTGTTCGATGGTGACTCCCGGCTCCGATTCGATCTCGTGCTGAACTCCGTTGACCAGCCACTTCATTGCATTCTTCCTTTTCGATACTCCGCGGCCGCTTCGACAAATCTGCGGAAGAGGCGTTTGGATTCCGGGGACCCGGCGGTTCGTTCCGGGTGCCACTGCACGCCAACCAGCCATCGGCCTTCGGCGTCTTCGATGGCCTCCACTCCGCCATCGGCATCGTGTCCAACAATGTTCAGGCCGTCCCCGAGTCGATTGATCGCCTGATGATGATAGCTCTTGCCTTCGACTTTGGCGGATCCGAGGAGATCGGCGACCTGGCTGCCAGAATCGAACTCGTAGGACTGCATGGTGCCTCCCGAGTTCTCGTCGTGACCCAGCACATCGGGCAGGTGCTGGTGGAGCGACCCGCCCCGGGCGACATTGATCATCTGGCAACCGTAGCAGATGCCGAGGACCGGCATGGCGGGATTGGCAAGATCGAAGAGCCGCTTTTCAAAGGGATAGCGAGAAGGATTTTCGTGATCCGATTTCGGGTGGTTGGCTTCGCCGTAGTGTGAGGCGTCGATGTCGCCCCCGCCTGGAATCAGCCATCCATCCAGAATGTCCACCAGATCGGCGGGGTCGGTCACGAAGGGAATCAAAATGACCGCCGCCCCGGCTTCCACCAGGGCGTCGGCATACTGCTGATTGGCATAGAAGCGGCGGGGATGGTCGATGCCCGGCCAATCCCCCGCGCTCGCGGTGATGCCAATCAGCGGGCGGCTCACATCCCCACCAGGGCTTTGATGTTCTCCACGTTGGCGCGCACCGCGTTCTGGAACTGAGCCGCACCAACTCCGTTGATGAGGCGGTGGTCGAACGTGATGCCCAGGTTGGCCTGCCGCTGGAGCTTCGGCTCGCTCGCGCTCTGATCGAGCCCCCAATAGGCTTCGCCGAGAAACACGGTGCAGATTCCCGGAGGCACAACGACGGCGACCGCGTCTCGGATGCCATGAGCCTGCATGTTGGTGAGGCTGAGCGTCACCGACTCGTTGGCCTGGTCATTTCCGTTGCGGGCGGAGGTGATGTTCTCGCGGCACTTCTGCGCGAAGTCGCTCCAGCTCAGCGTGTCGGCGTCCGGCACAACCGCAAGCACCAGTTCGTCGCCGGGAAGAGCGACCGCAATTCCAAGCTGGATATGGTCGTAGGTTCGGACGGCGGAATCCCCGACCAGCGTCGAACGGAACATTGGGTGATCCTTGACCGCTTGGGCGACAGCGAAGGCGAAGAGCGTGAACGCGCTCGGCTGGAAGTCGCCGCCCGAGGCCTTGTAGGCGTCGCGGACTTCCTCCAGCGGACCCCAATTCATGCAGACCGTCATCGTTCCGGGAACGGAAAGCTGGCTTCCCCGGACGAGGCGGCTGGCGAGCAGCCGCTGCTTGCCCGTGAGCTGCGCTTCGGTGTATTTCGCGCCAGTCGAACTTGATCCGCCTGTGCTCGCAGTTGATCCGCCGCTCAGCCAGGCATCGATGTCTTCCGGCATGAGTTTGGAGCCGGATGCGGTGATCTGCTCCAAGTCGTCATCGCTGACGCCCTTCTGCTTCGCGTAGGCGCGGGTGCGGGGCGGCACATCGCGGCGGCGTTCTGTCTTGGGAGCCTCTGTGGCGGACGGGGCGGGCGCGGCTTCGGCCTGCGGAGCGTGTCCATGCACGGGGGCTTCGGAAACCTCGTCGTTGGTGTCCATGACGGCGACTTCCGCGCCGATGGCGAGCACGTCATCGACGCTCCCGAGCCATTTCACGAGGGTTCCTTCGTAGGGCGATTCCACGTCCATGACCGCCTTGTCGGTCTCCATCTGATAGATCGGCTCGTCGCGCTTGACGAAGTCGCCGGGGTTCTTGAGAACGGCCACGAGACGAGCCTCTTGGAGGCCCTCACCAATCTGGGGAATACGCAGGGAAACTTCAGGCATAAGTCGAGTTGCTCCGTTGCAGGATACGAGGCCCAAGTTTGGCACACAGCCCGCACTCATGAAACTTCGGACCTGCCGCGGCGTGGAAAGGTGTATGAACCCTGCCGTGCCGCAGAGCCATGTCGTCGAGATCACCGCGCAGAACTTTGAGTCGGAAGTCATTCAGAGCGAGCTTCCCGTCCTGATCGACCTTTGGGCGCCGTGGTGCGGCCCCTGCCGCCAGATGAAGCCGGTTTTGGAAGAGGCCGCCCAGCGCCTCGCGGGACGCGTGAAGGTGGGCGCGGCCAATGTGGACGAGCAGCCGGAGATTTCGGCGGCCTTTCGCGTGCAGGGAATCCCGGCTTTCGCCCTTCTGAGGGGCCGTGATGTGGTCGCGATGTTCACGGGCGCCATGCCGCTCGAAGCATTCCTGGCAAGAGTCGAAAACGCGCTTGTTGCAAAGTAATTGCTTGCTTAATGAAATTAGGGCTTATGGTTGCTATTGTGTCGGATTATAAGTCGATCTTGCCTATTTGTTGATGAATGTTGACTAACTAAGGAACCAAGGCTTAATAAGCTGCGTCATTGCATTGCCGTGAGGGTATTGGTTGTTGACACGCAGCACTGCGTGCCTTTGCTGGAGCGCATCATGAATGACATCAAGCGCCAACAGCCCATCCGACGCATCTGCCCGATTCATGTTGGGGCGACGGAGGAAATTCCTTCCTGGATGAGCTACTACACGCGGCGCGGCTATCGAGTGAAGGCCATGGCCGAACCGTCATTCATCTGGACTTCCGGCCTGACCCTTCTCAAAGATCATCCACCCTATCAGGCTTTTTGGGACGCGCTCCAGACGAGGCTGGAGTCGGAGGGCATCAGCCTCCACACTCCCCCTCAATTGGGGAGCGCGGAGCACCAAGTCATCGACAAACTCGCGCGGGGCGAGTTCAGGATTCGGACCCTCGAAATCCGGCAATACTTGCTGGGAATCCACAACATCTGGGTCCTCCGCGATGGGAATTTTTCTCAATATCTCAGCGATGAAGAATCGCGGGAAGTCTCGACTCGCCCGGAAGGTCCTCTGACGGACTTATCCTTCGAGGTTTCACATGAACTGCGATCCCTGAGCATGTGGGCCATGGAGTGATCCGGCTCCTATTTTCCCCAGCCCCCCTATAAGATTCTCCGTGCAATTGCCGAGAATCTTACAGAGAGCCGTGATCTTGGGCTCGAAGGAATTTACGGGATGCCGCATTTTGCATACACCGCGATCGATGGCGGAGGACGGACGGTCAAGGCCGTCATGGAGGCCGACAACGAAGCGATTGTTCTCAGCAAGCTGAGAGAACAATCCATGCAGATCGTCGAAGTCAAGGCGACCCGCAAGCCTTCCACCTCGACCTTCGGCAAAAAGAAGATGAAGCCCAAGGCGCTCGTCATCTTCTCCCGTCAGTTCGCCACGATGATCGACGCGGGTATTCCGATCCTCAGGTGCCTGGAAATCCTCTCCAGCCAGACCAAGGATCAGGCTCTCAAGCCTGCGCTTGAAGCTGTCGCGCAGGATGTGAAGAGCGGCCTCGCGCTCAACGAAGCGCTGGCGAAGCACCCGACGATCTTCAGCAAGCTCTACGTCAACATGATCCGCGCCGCGGAACTGGGCGGCATTCTCGACATCATCCTCGACCGTCTTTCCGGCTTCCTCGAATACGAGGCCGAGGTTCGCAGCAAGATCAAAAGCGCGATGATGTACCCGGTGTTGGTCCTCATCTTCAGCCAACTCATGCTTTTTGTCCTCTTCAGCTTCGTTCTGCCGAAGTTCAAGGAGATCTTTACTGGCATGGACGTCGAGATGCCGACAATCACAAAGTTCCTCTTTGGAATCGGCGATTTCATGCAGGCGAGCTGGTGGGTGATCCTGCTGGTGGGTGCGGGCATCTTCGTCGGCATCAAGCTCTGGGCGAAGACTCCCAAGGGCAAGTATCAGCTCGACTTCTTCAAACTCAAATTCCCGGTCATCGGCGAGCTAGCCCTCAAGATGAGCGTGGCGCGCTTCTGCCGCACCTTTGGAACGCTCATCAACTCTGGTGTTCCGATCATGCGAGGTCTGGAAATCGTCGGCGAAACGCTGAACAACGCAGTTCTTGTCGCGGCGATTGATGAGACCCGGGCGAGCATCCGCGAAGGAAACAAGCTCAGCACGCCGCTTGCCACGTCCGGCCTCTTCCCAACCATGGTCACGCACATGATCGACGTGGGTGAAGAATCAGGTCGCCTCAGCGATATGCTCGTCAAAGTCGGCGACTTCTACGACTCAGAAGTGGAGGCGACCGTCAAGGGTTTGACCTCGCTCATCGAACCCCTGCTCATCATCTTCTTGGGCGTGGTGGTTGGCTTCATCGCCATCTCGGTCATGACCCCGATCTTCCAGATCGTGAACCAGGTCAAGTAAGGAGCAAATGACAATGGCGGCGACTTGGGACAACTTGGGAGGCTCCGCGGACGATCTCGCTCTGCGGCGCGATCCCGAGGCCCTGGTCGCCGACTACCTCGCGACACGCAGCAACGATCTCAAGGACATGGTGATCCTTGAGTTCGCTCCGACTGTGGAGAGGATCGCCCGCCGATACGCGATCAATGAGCCAGTCGATGACTTGATTCAGGTCGGCTACATCGGCCTCCTGAATGCCCTGAGCAAATTTGATCCCAATGCAGGCGTCAGATTCACAACCTACGCGACGCACCTGGTGACGGGAGAGATCAAGCACTACCTGCGAGATCGTTCGCAGACGATCCGCCAGCCGGCATGGCTTCAGGAAGTCCGGCACAAAATCCGCAAGGCTGTCACCCAGTTGCAGGCTTCCAACGGCGCGCTTCCGACCGCTCATCAGATCGCCCATGCGACGGGCCTTCCCATGTCGCAGGTCGAAGACATTCTCGCCCAGCAGGACAT